>DOQE01000130.1:17348-31168 GCA_003512585.1 Bacillota bacterium
AGTATGCTCATTCGCATTTTTTTCTTTCGTTTAATATAATTTAATTATGATCGTGTCTATTAAGAAAGAAAAAAGAAAAGGATGGCTAGTTTATGTGGCTGCTATTTTATTTTTGCTAAGCGGCCTCTTTCTTTTCGTTTCTCCTTTTTGCTCTTATGAAATAGAGACAGGAAGAACTTTAAACTTAACCCCCTATAAGGTGCTGCTTGGTGGAAGCGATTCTTTCACTTTTAATGGGTACGTGTATTCTTTTTCTTATTCATTAAACATTCCTTTACTTATATTGGAACAGCTTTTAGTTCTCTGCTTTTTTTCTTGTTTGTTTGGGAAAAGAGTTAAAAGAAATATTATTGCCGGGTTAATTATTGGATCTATTTGTTTGTGCTTTGATTGCTTTTGTTTGAGGTTAGTTTGCTTTTCCTCAAAAGGTATCCTCTATTCTGGGGTTAAATATGGGCCTGGTTTCTATTTTTCTATTATATTTTGTGTATTTGCCTTAATTATTTTATTGATTTGTCTCGTTCCTTTTTCTTTTAATAAAAAAGAAGTTGACGATGAGGCATAATAATTAATCTTAAATTTTATTTAAAATTTCACATTGTTTATTTCTTGGTATATACTTCTACCGCTTGAACACATCAAGCACTTGTTCTGGGGCCGTCATGGTTTTGACGGAGGATAGAAAATTAGCAGTTGCAGTGGAGTGGCGATCCATAACGCCAAAACAAAATAACTGACAACAGTTTTATTTATGCGAACCGCGCTAATCGCGTTTCGTGCGCTTGCGCTTAATTTAGCACCGAAATAGGTTTCCTCTAGGAGGAACAAGCACGCCCCCTGTGGTTTACTCGTCTCACACATAGGAGTGGTGTCATACCAAGACGATAAGCATTCTTCTTTGGCTAGGGAAGGGTGACGAAAATTTATAGCCTTGTCTACGATGCTTACGGCATCCTTGATCGTAGATGAAATATGATGCCGTCTAAACTGTAGACGCTGCTAAGGGTCATTCTTCGGACCGGAGTTCGATTCTCCGCGACTCCACCATAAAAAAGCGTGGGTTTGATACAATTGTTATCAAGCCTTTTTTTGTAGATAGGAATATTTATCCGTTTTTTGTATGACTTGAATGTTCTTTTAAATACCAAAAAAGCCAAGAATTTATGCTACAGTGATTATCTAGAGCAACCATTGCTTCGCATTTTGGCTTGTGAAAAAATTCATTTAGAACCCCGTGGCATTTCATGCTATCTAATTTCTGACTAGGAAGATTTTTATTGCAAATGGCAAGAAATTAAAAATTGGAGTCAATTTGTTTTGATAGAGAAAAAACAATAAGGACGTGTGCTTAAAACTGGCGAAAAAATACCATATATTTTTAGGAAAATAATTTTTTCTCCATTTCATTTTCATCATACTTTTTTTAATTGCCAAACAAATTAAATTAAAATTTATTTAGACAACATGAAGATATACTTTTATCTATCCGATATTTTTTCTATTATTTGTTGTATGAGCGATGCGTTATTTTTAGATAGAAAAAAATATAAAGAAACATTTAAGGCCCAGATATTTTATATTTTCGTTTCTTTATACGAAGGAATGGTATTTTCTTTTTTGACGTTGTTCCTTAACGAATGTAGGAAAAATCTATCATGGTCGTTTTTAATGTCTTCTTTTAGTCTTTTTCTTCCTCCTTTTGGGGCGGCAATAGGGACATTTATATCTTCTTTTTTGGTGTCTTCTCAAAAGAAGAATTTAAAACTGATGAGAATTATTTGCCTATCTTCTTTTGTTTTGATAAATACACTCGGTTTATTAGGCTTGTTTTTACCCAACGGGTTAAACGGAAATGGCTTAGTTGAAAATAGTTTCCAGTACTATTTTCTATATTCTATCTTCGTCATAATTCCATTTTTGCTTATGGGGCTGCATTGGTCTTTTCTTTCTTTTCAAACTTCAAATATAGCCGACATTAATTATGCTGAAAAAACTAGATATGGGCATGTTTGCCTTTATGGAGTGCTGGTTCCTCTTCTAGCTTCTCCTATCGCTGGTTTAATCGCGGAAAGTTTATTCCATTCATACAAGGGTTATTTATTTTTATTTTCCATTTCTTCTCCGACTATTTTAATTTTGTTTGGTTTGACGTATCTATTTAAACCATTTGATTCATCTATTTATCATCAAGATGAACATGAATTAGTTTCTTATAAGGATTTATTTAAAAACAAAACATATGTTTTCTATTTGCTCCTTGCATCTATATGGATACCTCTAGTTTGGGTTAACGATTCTCTATCTAGCAATTTTTGGACGGCTCTAGAAAGTAGCAATGATGTTTTAAATGCATTTAATCCTCTTACCTGGGGATTTTTTATTGCTTTCTCCTCTTTAATGGAATTCGTATTCGTATTTATTAATACTAAATTTGGTTTTGGAAAAAAGGTTAAATTTTCTTTAACGCTTTCCTTTATATTGCTTTTCCTTTTATCGACATCATTTGGAATAATTTCTATTTTTTATAACGGACCAATTCAAGATGGGCTTGGATTGGTTTTGGTCGTTATAGCCTTGCATTCTTTAAAAGGTATGGCCAATGGCCTATATTTGACTAGTAACATTATGATGTTACATTCTATTGTTGGCCCAAAATATAGAAGAAAAGCCGTCTTTATAGCTCCTTGCATATATCAACTTGTTAATTCTATTTTGCAATTCGTTTATCCTTATCTAACTTCTTTTAGATATATATCGTTCTTTGTTTTGTCCTTTCTTGCCTTGCTTGGATTTATTCTTTCTTTCTTTTTAAATGTATCTATATCTTTGCCTCATAAAAACGTTGAATAGTTAATTTACATGTGTATACTGAATATGCACGGAGGTTAATTATGCCTATCCTTGAAGTTAAGCATCTATATAAATCGTATCCAACGTTTGAATTAAAAGACGTTAATTTTTCTTTAGAGCCAGGTTACATAATGGGCTTTATTGGGAAAAATGGTGCAGGAAAAACAACAACTATTAAATCTATTTATAACTTAGTTAAGAAAGATTCAGGAGAAATATATTTATTAGGAAAGAAAGTCGAAGATTATTCTGAGATAGAGTTAAAGCAAAGCGTTGCTTTAATGCTTGGCGGGATGAATATTTATTCTAATTCAAAAATAGAAGTAATAGGTGAAGTCGTTTCAAAGTTTTATAAGAATTTTAATAAGGGCATATATGAGTCTTTATTAAAAAAGTTTAACTTGGATAAAAGCAAAAAATTTAAAGAATTATCCAACGGCATGAAGACAAAATTTCTTTTGACCTTATCTATGTCTTTTGATGCAAAATTATTGATTTTAGATGAACCAACTTCAGGGCTAGATCCATTCTCTAGAGATGAAATCCTTGAGGTTTTTCAAAAATATATAGAGGATGGGAAACATTCAATTCTGTTCTCAACCCAAATTATTTCCGATTTGGAACAAATTGCCGATTACATTACTTATATTAAGGACGGAAAAATTGTATTAAGTGATGAAAAAGAAAAGTTTTGTGACTTTTATAGATTGATAAATTGTTCAAAAGAAGATGGAGAAAAGATACCTGTCTCAATGCTTTTGGGCAAGAGAGAGTCTGATTTTTCTTTCCAAGCCTTAATAAAAAAAGAAGATGAGCATAAATTGCCATATGGAGTAGAAGTAATTCTTCCTACCATTGAACAAATAATGATTATGATTGAAAGAGGCATAAAAAATGAAAGCATTAATTAATAAAGAATTAAAATTAGGCATCCACCCTTCTTGTTATTTTGCATTTCTATTTCCCTTCATGGTTTTTATTCCTAACTATCCATTGGTTGTTTGTTTCATTTTTCCTCTTTCCTTATTTCCAAATGTTATTTTGTCTTTGATGAGCGAGAACAATGATTTAGAGTTTTCTCTCCTTATGCCGATTAGAAAAAAGGACTATGTGGCTTCAAAATCGTTTTCTTTTTTATTTTTAGAATTGACTACTATTTTAATTAGTGTCCCTTTAGTTCTTTTTCGTTATTTTTATATGTCTGCCTCGTTAGAAAATAACCCTGGATTAAATAACCCTTTATCGTTATATGCAACCCTTTTTATCGGGTATGGATTGTTTAATTTTTTAATTTTTGTTATCTATTTTAAAACTGCCCCAAAAAGGATCATGGCTTATTTAGTGGCAATGTTTGTTACTATCTTTTGGCTTTGTTTTGCTGGCATAATATTTGCTTTTATTCCTGGTATCGGTGATTCTTTAAATAAAGATAGTGGGCTTGTATATCAACTAATTTATTTCTTTATTGGTTTGCTTTTGTTTATAATCATGACCATTCTCACTAACTTTATAAGTGTTAAGGAATTAGAAAGTAGAAACCTTTGATATGGATATTGTTCTTTCCTCTAAATCGCCTTTGCCAATTTATAAGCAAATCGAAGAATGCATTAAATCTGATATTTTAAGCAGGAAATTAAAAGGAGATGAGCCTCTCCCTTCAATTCGCCAATTGGCATCTAGTTTGAAAATATCTGTTATTACCATTAAAAACGCTTATGAGGAGCTAGAAAAAGACGGTTTTATTTATTCTTGTCCAGGAAAAGGTTTTTATGTTTGCTTTTTCACTGAAGCGCAATTAAGGCTTTATAAAAAAGCCATAGTTAAACAAACAATTGAAAATCAAATGTCTTATTTAAGACCTATGGGCATTAGCGAAGAAGAAATAAAAGATGTTTTCAAAAATGTTAAATAGCTTTCTTTTCTTTGCTTGCTAGTTCGATATTTACTTTTTTTAGGATACAAACCATTGCGATTATATTTGCAATTGAAGTTAACGCCCAAGAAATTGGATAGACACTATATAACCAACCTACCGTATGAAAGTAGGGTAAATTAAATAATGTTTCAAGAAATAATATTCTAATTATTGTGCATCCGATTAAGGTGGAAATCATTGGGAATGTGCTTCTTCTGCATCCTCTCATTATGCCGCTAGAAATATCCATGACCCCATCCAATACATAAGTCAGACCAACTACAAGCAGTCTTTCTTTTCCGGAAATCAAGGCTTGCTCTGTGTCTACATATAACCCAAGCAATTGTCTATTGGCAAATATTACGATTATAGAAATCACCCCACAAAATAGGAAATTCCAAACCATGGAATAGAAAAATATTTTTTTAATGCTGTTTTTCTTTTTTGCTCCATAATTTGTGGCAGTAAAAGACATAGCGGCTGAATAAATTGCCTCTATTCCTGCATATATGTAGCTTTCGATATTACTTGAGGCTATGGCCCCATCTTGAAGTTCTTTGTTTTCTGGGGCTACTTGATATAGTTTTGCTTGAATAAATACGTTTGGCAAGGCAAAGAAAAATCCTTGAAGACCAGCAGGTAAGCCTAACCTAACTATTTCTTTTAAGGAGGCGTTATCGATTCTCATTTGCTTCCACTCTAGCCTAACATAAGATTTTTTGTTAAAGAAAAAAGAAAGTATGGCCAAGATGGCTGAAATTATTTCTGAAATGACAGTCGCTATTGCTACGCCAGCCACATCCATTTTTAGCCAGGCGACAAAAGCAATGTCGGCTGCAACGTTAAATAATCCGGATATTAAAAGAATAAAGAAAGGCATGGCAGAATCTCCTTCGGCCCTCATTATTTGCGATAAGTAGTTATAAATCATTAAAAAGGGCAAACCCAAGAAATAAATTTGCAAATAAGTGGTTGCCAAATCAATTAAATGGTCACTTGTCCCCATGATTTCCAATAGATATCGAGAAGAAAAATATCCAATAATCCCAACTGTAATTCCACTTATTACGGAGACTAGAAAGGACGTATGCAATATTTTTGAGGCTTTTTCTTTATTGTTAGCTCCTTTCGCATTGCCTATAGCTACATTTGAACCCATGGCCATATTCGAAAAAACTACAATGACTAAATTTATTAAGGCCCCATTTGCTGCAACGGCTGCCATGGAAGATTGCCCACCACCCATAAAATGAACGGTGACTAGGTCGACTGTGGAATATAGCAGTTGCAAGACGGTTGTCAAAAATAAAGGCAAAGAAAATAAACCTATTTTGGCAAACAGGTTTCCCTTTGTCATATCCATTTCTTTAAACAATTGTTTTCCCATAAAAATGACTGCATGCTATTCTAGAATTTTCTATTGATTTTTCAATACGGTAACTTTCTTTTTCATTTGCTTGCTTCTATATTTGAAAAAAATTATCAAAAATATCGATTATTTTTAAAAAATTCACATATTTTATTGAAGAAAATATTAGACCCGTGTACGATTATAGCGTTAAATTTAGACTTTAAGGAGTTTTTTATGGCAAAAGAAAATAAGTGGATTTGCAAGAAATCTAACTTAACACTCGTCATTGGCGGAGTTTTGTTTGCCCTCGCCATCATTTACATGAACATTGCTGGAGCAATCGGAGCAATTCCATTCTCCACATCTTATCCTTGGGGAATCATCCCTGGAACTGGTTGGTTCTGGACTTCATTCTCTGCCGATCCTGGCTGGACCGGAACCGGACGCCTTTTTTGGGGCAATTTAGCTTGGTATCGTTGCCTAGCTGTTGCTATTTGCTACCTTTCTATCTTTGTTACCATAATCGGTTTGGTTTTTGTTGTTTTAAGAAAGAAATTTAAATCATTAATCAATTTACTCGCCGCTTTATTTGTTACATTTTTTGCGTCTTATGTTTTTGTTTCCTTTATGCTTCCTTTAGATAGAGGCGTTATTTGGAGATCGGCTGCTTTTAATTACACGATTGTTTTGTCTTTGTCTTTGCTTTCTATGTTCTTCTTATCGGTTTCAAGCTATCTTTCTTTAAGGAATGAAGTTGAAACCTTTAGCGAAAAAGAAGCTCGTCAAGCCGCTAGAGAAGAATATCTCAATATGAAAGCCACCGAAGGCAAGACTTATACCGAAAATGAAATCCGTGCAATCGTTAGGGAAGAAATGACTTCGGAAAAAGAAAAGATTTATACCGAACCAGAAATCAGAGAAATTGTCGTCGATGAACTTTCTAAGCATCAAAGCGTTGAAACCATAAAAGAAGTAGAAGAGGATAAGACTGAAGAAAAACCAGCTGAAGTTGAAACTGAAACCGTAGCAGATGAAGAATCTAACGACCCATTTGCAAATTTAGGATCAAAACGCCGTGCTTCTTTCGAAACAAAATTAAAGAATAGCGAATATGATTTACGCCATAAATATTACGATTTAAGAGATTATGTTAAATCTTATGGAATAAAGAATAGAATTTCTATTCCAGGAGATACTTTCTCTGCTAAAAGAGAAAAGCTTGTGTTCATAACTATTTCTGGTAAAAAGTTAAAAGTATCGTTTGCTCTTGATCCAAAAGAATATGAACAAACTCCAATTCCAGTTGAAACTAATACTTCTAAAAAGATGGCCGAAATGCCTCTTTGCTTTAGAGTAAAAAGCGACCTTTCATTTAGAAGAGCTTGCAAATTAGTCGATGATTTAATGGCTAAAAAAGGCTATAAGAAATTAGAATCTAATAAGAAGTAAATAAATTTCTAAGAGCAGGGAAACCTGCTCTTTTTAATGCACCTTTGTTGAATTACTTTTCTTCTTTATTAAAATTAATTTATAAGAGGTAAATTTATATGCATTGCGAAACAAAAATACTTGATGACTTATATTACGTCGGTTCTAGCGATAGGCGTTTGGCTTTGTTTGAAAACGTATATCCGATTCCAAATGGAGTCAGCTATAACTCTTATTTGTATTTAGATGAAAAAACCGCTTTGCTTGATACCGTTGATGCTTCTGCCCTCGATGTATTTTTAGAAAACGTTGATTCCTTGTTAAAGGGAAGAAAACTTGATTATTTAATAGTCGATCATATGGAGCCGGATCATTCTGCATGCATTGCAGAGCTTTGTTTGCGTCATATAGATATGAGCATTGTAACTAATGCCATGGGTAAGAAATTTTTGCTTAATTTTTTTCCTGATATTAAAAATGAAATCTTAATAGTAAAAGAGGGAGATCGTTTAAATATAGGAAGACATACGTTTTCATTTGTAATGGCTCCTATGGTTCATTGGCCGGAAGTTATGTTTACGTTTGAACATAGTAATGGGGTTTTGTTTTCTGCTGATGCTTTTGGAACTTTTGGAGCGATAGATGGAGATTTATTTATTGATTCTAATGAGCTTTCCCCCTCTTATATTTCCGAGGCTAGGCGATATTATGCGAATATAGTAGGAAAATATGGCGATCAAGTGAATATTGCTTTAAAGAAAGCATCCTCTTTAGATATTAAGATGATTTGTCCGTTACATGGACCTATTTATAGAAAAGGGATAACTCGTATTGTTGATTTATATAAAAAGTGGGCTAGCTATGAAGCAGAAGATAATGATGGTGTTTTGCTTTGCTATGGCTCAATTTATGGCAATACAAAAAATGCCGTGGATGTACTATCCAATATGTTAATGAATAAAGGTGTTAAAAACATTGCTACTTACGATGTATCTAAAACTGACCAATCTATTTTGATAGGTGAAACTTTTAGAGTCAAAACAATCATTCTTGCTTCTGTTACTTATAATGCAGGGGCTTTCGTTAAGATGGAAGAATTCCTACATGATTTGTCCGCACATAAAATACGTAACAAGACATTTGGCTTTATTGAAAATGGTTCGTGGGCTCCGATGGCTAAAAACGCCATGAAAGCAATTACAAAAGATTTAGAAGGCTGCTCATTTTTGCAAAATAGTTTAACGATTGTAAGCAAATTAAAAGAAAGTCAGTTAAATGAGCTAGAAAAGATGGCTGATGAAATCGTCTCATCTATTTGAAACATTTGGACTTGATTAAAAACAAGCGAGCTACCTTGCTCACTTTTCTATTGCCATTTATAATCAAGACATGGATAAGAAAGATGAAATTGTAGAAGTGGAAGTCGAAAAAGAAAAGATCGACACACCAAAAAAGAATGACACGCCTAAAAAGACATTAAGCGATTATTCAAATAAAATTCATTTTTATACTAGCCTTGCTTTACTTGGCAGCAAATATGGATTTAGTGCCTTGATTCTATCTTCTTTGTCTGGCTTCATTTTTTCTATTCTGTATTCCGAAAACCATTCTTCAACAATGCTTATATTGCTTATTGTTTGTTTTAGCTTAGCCTTTATTTCTTTAATTTTTTATATAGTTGGCCTAATTGCTAGTAGCTTAGCAAAAAAATATATGGCAAAAGATCCTAACTATTCATCTAAATTATAAAAAGCGGTTTTTTATCTTCTAGTTAGACGTAATCGAAGCGTATTTTGAGCATGCTCTTAGGCTACTTAGCTTTTTATTTTTTTGCTAGATTAATTCTAAAGTAACATTTTCTATAATCGTTTTTTTGTTTTAAAATATGGATATGGCATTTAAGCAAAGGCTAACTTATATAAATTTCTTTATAAGGAATATTCCTGCATTCCTAAAATATAAAATTTTTAAAAAACCTAGAAATTTATCGCATTTTTGCGGAGAAAATGGCATTAATTTAGATTATACAAATTTAGTTTTAAATAAAGCTTTGTCTACTTCTAGTCCTTTTTGCGCGATTAGGTTTGGGGCTGTGGAATTAAGCTGTCTAAATAACCACGAAAAAATAGAATTAGGTTTCAAACATAAATACAAAGATAGCGTTATTTATTCTATGAAAAACAATGCTGGTTTTTTTCCTCCTACTCAAAAGAATTTACAAAAATACGGGGACACATTTTTATCTATTCTAAATAAAGTAGACTACCTAGGAATATCTGGTGCTCATATGGAAGATTATTTTTATTCTAGGTACTGCAAAAATGCCACCCCGATTCTTTATGAAGGGATGGAGCCTTTAAGAGGGGACTGGATAAAGAAATTAGAAGGAAAAAATGTCCTTGTCGTTTCTTCTTTTGCCAAAGAGATAGAAACACAATATAAAAAAATCGATTTAATATTCAATAATGAAAGAATCGTCCCTAAATTTAATTTAATGACAGTGGAAGCTCCTTTAACCTTAGCCGATGAAACAATAGAAGATTCTTCTTTTTTTGAGTTGCTTTCTTTTTTATATAAAAAAATCGATTCATTCGATTACGATATAGCTTTAATTGGAGCAGGTGCGTATGGATCCTTTTTAGCTATTCATTGCAAGGAAAAAGGAAAGATAGGCATTCAAACTGGGGGAGCTACTCCAACAATGTTTGGAATTATGGGAAAAAGGTGGGAAAATAGAACTCACGTAAGTAAATATGTTAATTCTTATTGGATTAGACCAAGTCGAAAACCAAAGGGTTATGAAAAGATAGAGAAAGGGGCTTATTGGTGATTTATGGAAAAAGAAAATGAAAAAAATGGTGATTCATTAAAAAGATATGACACGGTTTTGGCTTTTTTATCTTTAGAAGTAATGGCCTTGACTTGTTTTGGCTTTGCTGGCACGACGGGTCTAACTTTTTTAAGGGCTATAGGCTTTTGCCTTAGTTTGTTTTTAGTTCCATTCTTACTAAACGCGACGAAGCAAGAGGAACTATCAAAAAAAGGAATTTTCCTTCTTTCCGTTTTATCCTTGTTTACTATTTTGTTAGGCTATTCTTCCTTTTGGGTAAAAATGTATTCATCTAACCCCTTTTCTATGATTGTTCAAAACTTAATGGTAGTTATTGGCTTGGCTGGCTTCTTTTTACTAGGATATGGCCTTAAGTATTTAAAAGTAGTTAAGGCTCAATATGTTGTTTTTTCTTTTTTAAGCGGAATAGCAGTTCTAGTTTTTATTAGCATGGTTTATTCTCTTGTTCGTTATGGTTTCTTCTATTCTGCTTTAAACCCTAATAAGGTTTACTATTTTGACGGAGTCGTATTTTCTATAGCTAATGAAGGAAAGTATTTAGATGGTTTTTCATTTGTTGAGGCTTCTTTATCATTTTGCAAGCTCGGTTCTTTTATTTTAGCTAGTGCTGGAGGTGCTTTGCCATTTTTCTTTGAAAAGAAAGAAAAGAAAAAAGCTCTTATTTTGCTTGGATTTGCCTTGCTAGGACTACTTGATATGGTTTTTGTGCCGTTTAAAAAAGGTTTACTGCTCCTTTTAATAGTATACGTATTTGCCGCTTTAATATTTCTTTGTAGGTATTTCATTAAAAAAGATGCTAAGAGTAAAAAAATCACACTTCTGACCGTTAATATTGTTTACTATTGCCTTCTTTTTATAGTTAGTTTGTTTGTATTTTTAATTTTGCTTGATGGGTTTTTAGGACAAGAAAAAGGGTTCCTTGATGATTTGCCTTTGCTTGGTCGTTATTATAAGGAAGGCGCTGTTTTGTATAGGCTAAGAGAGTCCATTTCTAGTTTGTTCTTTGAATTAGATGCAGCCGAAATACGTCATATAACTTTTTCTTCGTTTGTTTCAACGTTATTTGGCTCTTCTTCATTGACTACTTATAATTTGCCTTTTTTTGAATTTACTATCTTATTTCAAAATGGGTTACTTTCATTTATTTTGTTGATGATTCTTATTTTCGTCTTTTTAAAGATGGGCATTAATAGGCTTTTATACGAGGACACTTCTATTGAAATTGCTTCATTATGGATGTCCTTGTTTGGTATCTTCATTTATTTATCTTTATTAAATGAAGAAATGCCATTTAGACATTTAAGCGAAATAGATAATGTATTTTCTCCAAGAGGTAGCAACTTTGTTTCCATTTCAAGATTGAATACTTCTTTGATAATTTATTTTTTGATGGGCTACCTTTGCGATTTTTTAACAAAGAAGAAAAATGGCATAAACAATGCCACGACAAGTTTAAAACTAAGTGAGGTTAAAGCAGATGAATAAAAAAAGAATTTTGTGCCTATCTTTCCTTTCTCTTTTTCTATTTTCCTGTGCGGATAGCAATGAACTTTATGATGGTAATGCCTATGTAAGTCAGGTTTTTATTGAGAATAGATACAATCATTATGATGATGGCTTAAAAGAAGCTAGAGCGGTGTCTAATGTTTCTACTTTAACTAATGGGACTGGTCAAAATCAATATTTTGCTGGTTCTGGAAATTTTAATTCCCCTTCTTCTTGCTATGGATTTGGACAAGCTAAACAAAAACACCCAGAATATTTTAAAAGAAGTAATGGAGTTGATGATTTGCTTTGGGAACCTGATATTAAAAATGATGGGGTAGGTGTTTGGACTGATCAATCAAGTCTTTATGATGTTGCTTATGGTCAAACAAAAAAACTCGCTAGAGTCGACCCTTCTTTTAGAAAAGGATATTTATCCAAGCTTTATAATGGCCAAGTAAGGTGTAACGCCTGGAGCTCTTATTCCTTGGTTGAATTAGATGAATCAGGCTATGGAACAAGATTCCCTTTAGAATTATCATCCGCGCCATATTTTGCTTTTTCTGCAAGAGGTGGCAGCGATACTATCGATAGCGGCAGAGGCAGAGTTACTACCTTTGATATTAATGTTACTTTTTATAAACTAAATGAAGAAAACAAATACATGGCTTCAACGTTTTTGTTAAAGGATGTAAAATTGCAAACCAATAGATCGGCTGAGCTTACTTCTTTAGTAGGATTTTATTTTGATGATATAGACTACGATCCAAAAGGGGTTGTTGGAATGTCTATTGATTTTAAGTTAGTTTTTGATGATTGCGAATTCCAGACCTCCTCTAATTTTGATGAAGAATCTCCTAACTATGTGGGATTAATGCTTTTAGAAGTATTCTTCCCTGATTCTACTTGGAATTAGTTTTCATATATTTTGAAATGTCTAACCATTTTCCCATTTGAAAATCGGCTTTGTCATCATCTAATATCAATGTTCCTTTTGCCGGGGTAAAAGTCATCTCGCTAAAATAGATTTTTCCATCTATGTTATAGCAATCAAATCTTACAAAAGGAAATTGCTTGCAACAATCTTCTGCCATTTTAACCATGCTAGAAAAGTTAGATGGTTTTTCAGGACATTTATCCGCTTTTTTCCAACCATTAAATTGGCTGCCGTCAAACGGGGTATAGTCTATGTAGAGCTCTGTATAACGTATATCGCTTCCCCTTCCTGTTACGACATATAGATTTCTTGCTTTTCCATTATAAACATGGATTTTATATTCAGTAGGTAAGCTGTTTTTATCTCCAATGTATTCTTCTATTATTATTTGGGGTTTTATCTTGGAATAATGTCTTTCTAGTGTCATTTTTCCATAATCTTTTTTTAGCCACTTATCAAATTTCTTTTTTGCTAATTCAATATTTAAATCATCTTTGTTTTTAACAATTATGTTAAACCCGGATGCATGGCTTGCTTTTAATACAAAGCTTTTAGGCAATTTAGAAAAATCTATGTCTTCGAATTTATCGAATACACCTAAACAAGGAATTAAGGAATCGCCATACCCTTTTTCCTTTATATAATCTCTAACCGTTACCCTTCCAGCACATCTAGAAACTTCATCCCATTTTGGATATACATAATATCTTAAGTATTGTAACTTTTCGGTATAACGGGTCGGGTTTTTTAGATTTAATTTATGGTGAGTTATATATCTATATTGCAATTTTATGTATGTTAAAGGCGATACAAACTTTATTAGTTTTCTTGTCGATACGCCGATAAATCTTTTTAATTTATTTTCCTTTAAATTTGGGTTACTCATCTTTGCTTTTGCTCCTTCTAAATAAAGAGGAAACTAATTTTTCTTTGAATAAGGCTAATCCCCCAATATAAATTAAGGCATCGATTAAAACCATTAAGAAACAAGATAATATTAAGG
>DOQE01000130.1:31212-36105 GCA_003512585.1 Bacillota bacterium
TCTATTAAGGAAATAAAAGACTTTTCAATATATGGGTAAACAAAGATTGTAGTTATGGCGATTATTAACCCAAATATTGTTATTTTCATATTGTTAATATTAAAAATGGCTTTAACTGAATATTCTTTTGAAACATAGATTAAATATATAACCATCAATATATCGGCAATTATTGTGCCTATCGCTACCCCAATGGCGGGGTTAGAAGCAAAAAGGTAGTATCCAAATATTAAGGATAAAGTAACGTTTATAAATACTCCAAAAAGCAACCCATATAAGTAATATTTTTCTTTTTTTGCCGGCAATAGGATCTCCGTATAGATATTGTCTCCTATTGAATAAGTAAGCATCATTGCCGATAAACTAATCAAAATATAGTTTGCCCCGGCATAAGTTGAAGACAAGTCTCCGCCTGATATCAAAGTGGTGATAGGAGTGCTTAATGTTGCCATTGTAGCTATGGCTGGAACGGCTATAAAGAATGTTATGTTAAAAGAATATCTTAGAAGATTGTTATAAAAATATTTATTCTCATTTTCATAATAATATGAGGCACGTGGCATGAATACGGCATATAAAGAAGTTATTAAAGTGATAATTATATCTATTCCTTTAACCCCAACTGAATACGAGCCTACCGAAGCTTTGCTTGGATCAATAAACCCTAAAATGAATTCATCTGTTTGGTTATATAAGGTCAGGGCAAAAGAGAGAAAAAGCATTGTAATCAAGGGTTTAATCAAAGGCTTAAAATTATATGGTCCTTTAAAACTTATTTTTATATATTTAGGTAACAATAAACAATTTAGCAAAGCCGTTAATATGGTTGACGAGATAGCAATCAAAGCATAGACGTATAGATAATTTTGGGGGTAAGAACTCGTTCTAATAACTGTAAAGGTCAAAACGGCTGAAAAAGATAAAAGCAAAATAGATCTTATCGTTATGTAAAAATGCTTTTCTAAGGCAATATAAACCCATTCAAAGGAAAAGACTCCAACTAGGAAGTTGATCGATAATAAAAATATGATTTCTTGGGCATTATATAAAGAAGGTATAGAAAAAACTAATACCGACATCAATAAAAACGAAAGCAATGTTGTTATTGATTGCAATATAAAAAACGTTCCTACTGTCGCGGATAGTTTTTCTTGGTTTTCTTTTACTTTGCTTACTTCTCTAATGGCTACGTTTGGAATTGATATTTTGGCTAATATTAAAAAATAATATACGAAAGCATTAGCCCAGGTATATAAACCGAATGTTTGATCCCCTAAAGCCCTAGTTATGTATGGGAAGGTAATAAAAGAAAGAATCGTCATTGTTAACGTTCTTATTAAATTGATAACAACGTTGGCCCTGACGTTTTTACTTGATTTCTTTTCTTGCACCAAGATAGAGTCCATCAATAAAAATTATAGTTCAAAAAAGCAATAAACTCTATTTTTCTCTATTAATTGTTTTTGTTTAAAAATTTATAATAGTAGTGTGAGAATTTTAATTGTTTGCCAGCATTATTATCCAGAACCATTTACGATTACCTCCATTGCGGAAGATTTATCTAAAAGAGGACACGAGGTTACTGTTTTAACATCCAAACCAAGTTATGGTTTTGTTGGCATTGCGCCAGGTTATGAAAACATCGATTTTGAAAGAGTTAATAATGTCGATATTTATAGGGTAGATATTGTTCCAAGAGAAAGTGGTCGTTTTTCTATCGTTCGTAATTATTTGTCATTTTGGAGACATGCGAAAAGGAAAGTATTAAGGTTAGGCGAATTTGATGTTGTCTATTCTATGTCTTTATCTCCAATAATAATGGTTAGCCCTGCTCTTAAAATTAGAAGGAAGCAAAATATCCCTGTTTTATTGCATTGTCTAGATTTATGGCCGGAAAGCGTTTTAATTACAAATGCCTTAAAAAGAAGTAACCCATTATATGGAATTTTAAAAATTTGGAGTAAGTATATATACAAAAGAGTAGATAAGATTTTACTCTCTTCCCCCTCTTTTAAAGACTATTTTTCTTCTTATTTGAAATTGCCTAACCTAGATATGGAATACGTTCCTCAACCCGCCTTTTTGCCCCATAAAAAAGGAGAAGATATAATTTATGAAGATCCTACTTTTGTTTATTGTGGGAACATTGGAAAATTACAACTAGTAAGTGAAGTAGTAGAAGGGTTTTCATTGCTAGAAAATTCCAATGCTAAATTAATTATTATTGGCATGGGCTCAGAAAGCGACAATGTAAAAGAATTAATTAAAGAAAAGCATATAGAAAATAGGGTACTTTATTTAGGACCAAAAAGAAGGGATGAAGCTTGCCTTTATTTTAAAAATTGCAAAGCCCTTATTGTTTCTTTAAAAGAAGGTGGAAGCGTAGGCAAAACAATACCTAATAAACTCATCACTTCTTTATATTACGGGAAGCCGATTTTAGGGATTATTGCCGGAGATGGCCGTGATATATTAGAAAAAGCCAAAGGGACTATTTTTGCTAAGGAAAATATAGAATCCATTAAAGAGTCTTTTGCTAAGTTATTAAGCATGGATGAAAAAGAATTAAATGAATTTGGAAAAAACAATAAGGAATATTACGAAAAGAATTTTTCTTTTGAGAAAATAGTTGATGGAATAGAAGCTAATTTAAAGATTTTAAAAAAGAAAAAATAGAATTGCAGACATTGCCTGCTTCAAATATTTTTAAGTTTTTAATAGGGTCGTTTTCCTTAAGGTTAACAAACTTTTTATTTTCATCTAAATGTGACAAAAAGAAACTTTCAATTGTCCCCTCAATCAAATTAATGGAGTTTTTAAAATATTCATCCAAAGGAGTTGAAAAGGTTGAACAAACGTATTTAGATAAGCATAGATACTCAATTAGTTTTGATGGAATGCTGTATGAATCATAAATGCTAGGATAAGGCCTTGGGTTAATTACAAGCGAGGCAAAATGTTCATATGCATAGTTGTCTTCCTTTGATACCTGGCCTAAATATTTGATTTTTGCATTGTTTTTGGAAATTCTAGTTAGTTCATTTTCCATATCTCCATGTCCTGCAATTAGCAATTTGTAATCTGGATTTGTGTTTAAAAATGCACTTAACAATTCCTCTACTCCATATTTTTTAAATAAAGCGCCTGCAAAATAGATATAGGAGTAATTTTCTTTTCTTTCTTTTGGAATGAATTCATCCATGATCCCTTGGATTTCTAGGCTTGGCTTTTCTTCTAGATTGAATAGTTTAGTTAATTCTTTTGTTAATGATATCGATCCGCTAGAAAATGAAACGTTATTTATTATTTTTTTAGCACAGCTATTTTTTAAAAAAGTGATATTGAATGGACTATCAGTTAAGAACGGGATTGTTTTATAGCCTCTTTTTGAAAAATAAGAGGCTATTTTTGTTAATGGCAAAGACAAAGAATCAAAAAGTATTACGTCTTCTTTTTTTATTCTTTTTTTAATGGAACTTTTAATGTTGCTGACTGCGAATAATTTTTTTAAGATTCTATTTTTATAAATAAAATAATTGTAGCTAGCATCGTTATTGATTTGGCTTTGAGTAGGAGGCAAGCTATAGGCTTCTAGATTTGCTATTTTCTTTAGGCCTTCTATTAACTTGGAGTGGAAATTTTGTCCAGCCGGATTTATCTTTTCTCCCTTTTTTATTAATAGATCGAAAGAATCGTTTCTAATTGCGGTTGTTAGGTAAAATATTTTCATTTTTTATTTATAAATTCTTCAATTGCTTTTAATGTGTCGACCGCGCTTTGTTCAATGGTGTTTTGCTTTGAAGTTTCTATGCAATTATTTCCCATTGTTAGCAACGTTTCATTTTTGATTTTTTTGATTATATCATTTTCTTCATTTAGCTTAACGATGTAACCGTTATAACCATCCTTAATTAGATTAAGCGAGGCATTGACTTTGTTTGATGATATTACGGGCAGCCCTTGCGATAAGGCTTCGTTTATAACGTGTCCATAAATGTCTTCTTTTGAAAGAAATATAAAACCATCTGATATAGAAAATAGATACAGGAGGTCTTTCTTTTTTTGGTATGGGAGCAATTTTATGTTTTCTAATTTTTCTTTTTTTGTTAATTTTTCTATCTTCTTTTTTAGCTTTCCTTCCCCGCAAATTAATAATTTGTATGCTTGCGGCAAGTTTTTCCAAACTTTAATTAGCTCTATAAAATTTTTTCTTTTTATTAATTGACCGCTTGAGACAAATAGTTTTTCATTTGAATTAGCTAATTTTTTCCTCAGTTCTATTTTTTCTATTTCTTCTCGGGGCTTTTTTATGATGTCTTTTTCAAAGATGCTTGAATAGTGAAAAAAATGAATGTTTTCTTTTTTGGCACCATAATGTATCAAATATTCTTTTGAATTATCATCGGGGCAAAGATAAGAAAGGGCTCCGCCAATGTATTTTGTTTTTATCTTTCTAATAAATATATTTTCTTTCTTTTTGATTATTCCGCCATTAATTGCAAATATATAGGGGATGTCATGCTTTTTTAAATAACGTAACGTTTTCATTTCCGTTAACGTTCGCCAACCATTTATTACGATACAATCGTATTTTTCTTTTTTTATATATTTTATAGGAGTAGCCGACAAGGAGTTCATTAATCCCCATTTTAATCCTTTACAGATTGCATAATGGAAACGTTTTTCTTCCCCGTAAAAAACATTATTCCGACATTTTTCTTTTGATCTTTCAAACAATACAAAAAGATCGACTTTTTCGCCAAGACAATTAAACATGTCTACTTTATAAGGCGCGGGGTGATTGAATAGCCAAAAAACTTTCATCCTTTTTATTATCGCATTAGTTTTCAAATCTTTATAATGTTTTTATGCTAAATGATTGGTCTACTTTGT
>DOQE01000033.1 GCA_003512585.1 Bacillota bacterium
GACAATTTCTAATGTTTCTTCTACTCTTTCTGAAAAAATCGATTCTTTAAGGAAAGAGAGTCTAAAGGTCGATTATATTCTAGATTCCATGGAAGAGGGGTTGGTTGTTTTAAATGAAAATGATGAAGTCATCCTAATAAATAAATATGTATTGAATTTACTTTCTATCGAGAAGGAGAAGATTTTAAACAAAAAGTATTTTTATCTTCTTCTAGGCGAATCATTTAAAGAAAAAGTAGAGGAAGTAAAAAAGAATGATAATTCTTCTATTGATTTAAAAATTAGGGGAAGAATTTATTCGGCACTTCTTTCTTGCATTCCTTTAAAATGGACCAAAAACGAAGAAGAAAAAGGGATTGGGATTATTTTTCTTGATGTAACCGAAGAAAGAAGAAACGAAAAGTTGAAACGAGAGTTTTTTCAAAATGCCTCCCATGAACTTAAAACCCCTTTGACTACCATTGTTGGCTATACTGAATTGTTATCATCTTCTTTAATAAATGATAAGCAAGAAAAAGAAAAGGCCCTTAATCTTATTTGCATTGAAGCCAAAAGAATGAGAACCATCATTGATGACATGCTTTCATTGTCTTCGTTAGAAGCAAATATAAATAAAAGCAATAAAAAAGAAATCGATGCAAAGGAATCTATAGAAGAGATTGTTTCTTCTTTAAAAATAATCTCGGAACAAAAGAAAATAAAAATTATAGAAGATCTAGAGCCTTGTAAATTAAAAATAGATCCTCTGGATTTCGATCATTTGATAAGAAATCTGGTTTCTAATGCCATTTTCTATAATAATGAAGGTGGGAAAGTAGTTTTAACATTAAAAGATAATTGCTTTTCTTGTTTAGATAACGGGATTGGGATTGACGAAAAAGACCAAACTAGAATATTTGAACGTTTTTATCGCGTTGATAAAAGTAGAAGCAGGAAAGATGGGGGGACAGGTTTAGGGTTAGCTATCGTAAAGCACATCTGTCTTAATTATAATTTCAAGATTAAATTAGAAAGTCATATTCAAGAAGGAAGCAAGTTTACTATCATTTTTAAATAAGGGGATTGTCTTTACTTTAAATGTTTTAAAAATACTGACAGGAAATTTCTTTTCTCTTTTTTTATTTTCCTTTCTATAGTGTAAAAAGTTTTTATTTTTTTACTCAAAAATATTTGACCCAAAAAAATTTGTGTTAAAATATGTATAGGTATAGATCATGTTCATTGGAAGAAAAGAAGAAATTGGAAAATTAAAAAAATTAATAAATGGTAACGGCTTTAAATCCGCAATGGTTTACGGGCGCCGCCGTGTTGGAAAAACAGAAATCATAAAACAGGCAATCCTTAACGAAAATGGAATCGTGATTCACTGTGAATGCAAAAAGGTTCTTCCTTCACTTAATTTGTCTCTTATAGAAAAAGAAATAAAAGCTATTTTAAAATTACCGGATTATATTAAATTTTTGAGTTTTGATGATTTGTTTAAAGCCATTTTTGATGCCGCAAAAAATAAAAAAATTATTTTTGTTATAGACGAATTTTCTTATTTACCGCTTGGTGGTGATAATGGTGTCGATGCTTGTTTAGCTAGATTAATCGACCTAGAAAAAAACGACTCTTTGAATTTGAAAATCATTATTTCAGGGTCTTACGTTGATCTAATGCAAAATATATTAGATAGATCTTCCCCGCTTCATGGTCACTTTGATTTAGTGGAGGAAATTCACGATTTCGACTATTTTGATGCCGCAAAATTTTTTCCAAATTATTCAATTGAAGAAAAATTTAGAGCATATTCTGTTTTTGGTGGTTTGCCTTATGCTTTGTCTTTGGTTGACTCTTCGAAAAGTGTTGCTGCAAACATCAAAGAACTCTTTGGCGTCGATACGTCCGCCTTAACTCTTCTTTGTCAAGATATGGTTGAAGAAGAAAGCGCTAAAGTTTCTTCTTTAAATAGTGTTTTGGCATTAATTGCTTCTGGAAAACATAAATACAGCGATTTAGTTTCTTCTCTTGGAAAAGAGTCAAGGCCAGATTATGCGTTATCAAAAGGTATCGGTTTGCATTTTTTAAAAAAAATATCCCCGATAAATGATGAAAAAAACAAGAAATTAACTTATTACAACTTCGATGATCAATTGCTTTTGTTTTATTTTCGATATGTTTTTTCCAACGCTTCCGCGCGCGCGGTTTTAGGGAAAGACCTCTTTTATGATGCTTTTATTAAAGATGATTTTCAAAAGTATTTTTTGCCAAATGCTTTTGAACGTGTAAGCAAAGAATTTTTAATTCGAAAAAATAAAATTAACGCGATAAAACCTCCATTCTTTAAGATTGGAACTTATAGTTTCAATGATGCTAGGAAAAAGAAAAACTTTCAGTTTGATGTTGTTACTATGGATAATAATGGTTTCATTTCTTATGAATGCAAATATACTAACGGTCCGATAGATATGGCGGTTATAAAAGAGGAAGTTGCTCAAACTAACGATAGTCCACTTCCTTTTTATCGCTTAGGCTATATTTCTAAAAATGGATTCACTCAAAAAACTTTAGAAAATATAGAAACCGCCTATTCATTAGATGATTTTTACAAGGAGGAATTAGATATTTGAATCGTCATTATTTACTCAAAAATATTTTACCCAAATAAATTTGAGCAAAAAAATTTTGGTTGTATCTTAATTTTTGAACACTGTTTTTGAAACTATTTTGATTTTCGCTTATAAAAAGCCATGCTATAAGCTATGAATTTTAAAATTGACCAAGGATTAAAATCATTTTGTCTCCGATTTTTATCCGCCATACTTTTTTTGCTAGATCAAACTTTTCTAAACGGTCGAATAAGAAAGAAGCTGCTTTATTTTTTTATCAAATTCGAAAAATTCCATATAGTTCCCATTAATAACATTATCTGCATTTAAGTTATTGAAATCGCTGAATAAGGATTCTTTTGCTCTTTGCATTACCCCCGGTTTTAACGCCTTCTTTTAGGAAGTCATTGCCTTTTAAAACGCTTCCATAAAATGTCCAAAAAAAGAAGCGGATTCTAAAAAATAATTATTATTTCTTGCTTATATATTGAGGAATCATACTCATCTATTTCTACTTTCGATAATTTTTTACTGTCTAAATTGTTTTATCTACGTAATACCATTGGCCGATGGCAACTTTAAAGATTTCAACACCTATTGGCAGCATTTTTTCATTTACTTCTTTCTTCTTTGCCAAGAAAACGGCAACATGCTTTAACGCTATTTCACATAAAATAACGGCATTTCACACCAAATCACACCTTTTATGCTTTTTATTCTTTTGTTTTATAACTTTCTCTATATTTTCCAGGCGCCATTCCATATGTCTTTTTAAAAACACTAGAGAAATGAGACAAGGAAGAATGGCCTATGATGTCGCAAAGCTTAGTAATGGACATATCGAAATCAATCAATATATCTATTGCGTTTTGATAGTTTTGCTTTTTGCAAATAGCTTCCGATTGATTCGCTACATATTCTTTAAATAACCTAGCTAAATGGGTTTTGAATAATTGGCCTGTCCAGCAAAATCATTTACATCCGAATTCAAATTGTCGGGCTTATTTCGATTAATACTTTATTTAACCAACTGGGTCTATTATTTTTAGATACGGATTCTATTTGAACCAATAAAGATTCGATTAGGTTTAGCAATAATAGAGAAACTAGAAAAGCTTGCTCAAAGGCACCCCCTTTTTTCTTTTATTCGGCTTAAATAAAAGACAATCTTTTTTAGTCTTGCTTCTGAATGATTAAAAGAGTGGTATTCTCCTTGCTTAAACCTTTCAAAAAAAGAAAGGAACCACTGCAAATATAAGGGGGTTAAAAGCTTCTTGCTTTATAGATATGCAATAATGGCCGGAATCTTTCTTATCTTCAATTAAAGTGTATGCATCCTTAGGATAGAGAAAGCAACAATCTAATTTGTCTAAAGGACAACTAACCCCAGTCACAATATGCTTATAGGCTCGTTGAAAACATACTATAAATTCAAAAAATCGTGGTTATGATATTCATTATAATCATAAAAAAACATGATGAAATTTAATTGAATTGCCATGTTCAACATCTTTTGATTGTCGCAAATGAATGCAATGGGTTTTTCTAATAGCATAACCTTGCTTATGTAATTAAGATTATTGTTCTTTTATGTCAACATTATGATTTTAGAAAACAAAAACGGATAAAATGAGAAAAAAGGCACGTCGTTTAACGTGCCTAGAGTATTGA
>DOQE01000072.1 GCA_003512585.1 Bacillota bacterium
TTCGATAAAGAAGCGGAAGGCTTTTCTTCTATGACGTACCCTTTGACTTTAAATCCGTTAGCAGTCGTTTCATAAGTCGCGTTATTGGCAACTTCTCCCCCGAAATAGAAGGGATATGATTTAGTGAAGAAATAATCATAACCACTGTTGTCGGGGCTAACCATGGCTCCAGCAATCTCACTTAAGCCAACATGGCTATTATGAATCAAGAATGAACCATTCCTTTTGGCATCCGCCCTAGTGATTTGGCCAGCTTCAGCTTGTTCATTTCCATTTATTGCTTTTTTGACTGGGGTTTTTTCGTGTTTAAAAGTTTCGTCGTTAATCTCTAGCTCATAATAGTTGGTATTGTCGTTTCCGATTCCAGTAAAGGTAGTCATTTTAGAAACGGTTTCTTTATCAGAACCAGTTTTGACTGTTTTTGTTTTCTTTCC
This sequence comes from Bacillota bacterium, assembly GCA_003512585.1. Lineage (GTDB taxonomy): Bacteria > Bacillota_I > Bacilli_A > RFN20 > CAG-826 > Alloenteromonas. Next base: position 435 of record DOQE01000072.1, read on the forward strand.
AACCATATATGATTGTTGGCCATTTTGATAAACATTGTAATTGGTCGTTTCTTCTTGTTTGGTTAAAACTCCACTTGAACGTCTTTCGCTAATCAAGGAAAAGGAATAGGCATTAATGTTTTTGCTGCTTTCTTTTTCCTCCGAAGAGACTAATCTTGCATAAGATAGATTACGGTCTGATTTTCCTTGCGTGGTTATTTTAAAGTTAATGGTTTTGCTTAAGGAAGTGCCTTTGACTGCAAATGTTATATCTAAAGAGCTTACTTCTTTTAAAGCGGTCAAAGTCGATGTGGCTTTATCAAAGNNTACTCAGGAACCGAGAAAGTAGTTTCGATTTCTCCTTGCAAGGAGCTTGGTGTAAAAGAAAAACCTAGTTTATAATCTTTCCCCGCGATTAATTGTCTATATTTTTTATTTCCAGATGTAATTTCTGTTGCATCTTCTGGAAAAGATATATCAAAAGAAGTTATGCCTATTGCTTTAACAGTTACTTCTAAGGTAGCTTTAATGTCGCTATTTTCATCCGAAACAACATTTATAGTTGTTTTCCCTTCTTTTTTAGCCGTGACTTTTCCTTGAAGAGAAACGCTGGCAATAGATTCGTCGTTAGAAGAATAATTAACTAATTTATTTGTTGCTTCAGCTGGTAAAACTGTTGTTTCAATTTGGAATGTATCCCCGATTTCTAACTCAATGTTAGTTTGATTCAAACTAATGGAAGCAACTTTCGTGTCTTCTTTTATCGATGAATCGCTTTCTTCTTTGTCTTGGCTAGATGTGGAAGGTTGATCGCAAGAAGCCAGTAACAATAATGATGATACGAGAACTAATAATTGTTTTTTCATTTTCTTTTTCCTCCAAAATTAATCCAAGTTATTCAAATAAGAATCCAAGAAATCCAATTTGACGCTGCCAAACTCCTTGTAAGTAAAGTTTTGGTAAGAGTATTGACTGTTATAAGAAATAAAGACACTTAATGTAATAAGGCAATCTTTGTCCAATGAGGCGTCTTCTAAAGTCAATCCTGCCCCTAGAACATAAAATCCATATTCTTGTTGGGTATAGACATTTGTTAATTGTCCAATTGCTTCTAGAACGCTCTCGTTGCTAGTATAGAAATCATAATATCCTTTAAAAGTAGAGCTTTCTTCATCAAATGTTTTTAATACTTCTTCATTTCCTAAAAATCCTGGGAATGTGGCTAAATCATATAAGGAAGAAATAGAAAGGTCATACTTTTCACCTAAACTAACTTTATTATCCTTATATTCAAAACGGTAGAAGCCATTATCTACGCTTTTCTTGCCTTCGATTTGCAATATTCCTTCATCGACATAGGTAGATTCTTCTTTGTTTTCATATGTAGTGGTGAAGTCTTGGTATATTGCTTTGTCCGTGAAATAATTTGTAGAAACTAATTCACCATTTCCATCTAGAGTCTCTGATACAAAATTATGTAAGCTAAATAACCTTCTTATTTTTTCTATTTTACCAGCAAAAGGCAAAGCCTTGCCTTGATAGGAAGAAGCCTCGTTAATTGAAGAAGTGCCGATATTAGTAACGGTATAACGAACCTTTCCTAGTATTATTCCTGAACTAGCAAATGTTAAATCCCCATAGAAACTATCTTTGCCCGTAACCTTAATTTCTAAGGCGGTCGGGATATAGGTAGAAAGTTCATCCCCTTGAACCAAATCGCTTAATAAGGCAAAACGCCTTAGGACGATACTATTTGTTACATTATAAACATTTTCCCTATTCTTGAAGGTTGAGTTTGGGAATTGGAGCTCGTTTAAAGAAGAAAGTTCTTCATAAGCTTGATGGTAGTCTTTAATGTTTTTATCTAAAACGTAACTAGGTTTGAACTCCTTATCTTTTATCCTATATTTATTAAAGCCATCATTACTATTTTTATAGCCAAAATTCTCACTAAAATAGGATGATTCAAAATAACATTCGTTTTCCGTGAAAGTTTTTTTGGAATTGAATACTAAGTTTGTTATATAACTTTCTATATTTAATGTATACGATTTGCTAGTTGTTAAGCTTGTAACTATCTCTCGCAAGCTCGGATAAATTTCTTCTTCTATTTCACTAGTAAGGCTAGAAGAAATGGAACTATTTTGCTCTTGGTTACAAGAGAATAAACTTAAGCAGGTAGTTGCTAATATTACTTTTGTAATTTTCTTCATAAAAATTCACCTAAAGAAAGGCAATGATAACTATATTACCTACTAAAGTTTTGTCAAACTTTATTGTTAGATTAAAGGTGTTTTATTTAATATGGAAACGGTTTCGGGTTTAATATAGCTGCCAAAGCCATTTCCTTCCCCGTCAAATTCTTTTCCAAAGCATTTTAAGGAAGTTGATTCATTTTTTATTTTGGCAAAATTAGTGAATTCTTTAAAAGAAGAATAATGATTCGTCGTATAAAAAATAATTGGGGCAGTGGAGTTATATTGCTTTAAGCCGTTATAAACGACAACAAGACGGTTTCTTCCTCTACTTTTAGCCGTATAGGATGAGCTTTCTTTTGCTATATCTATTTCAAAATATTTGTATTCATAAGGTTCAGTGATAGAAGCCATATAGCCATCTACTCTAGAATAATCTTTGGAATATAGCCTTCCCTTTTTATTAAATTTATTTAATTGGGTTTGCAAGGAGGACGATGCTAAATTTGTGTCATTAAAAATGTAATTAACGGGGAGGCTACGAAAACTTGAATAATAAAAAGCTAAATCAATTGGATCTATATACCAGGTAGAAGGGTCTTCTAGAGTAGATTTTCTAATTGTTTTATATATGGATCCATCAAGGTTATAAAAAGCAATGGTAGAAGAAGTTTCAAATTTTGGTGCTACTCTATAATATCCTTCTTCTATATAGGGAAAATAAGAACTAGAGGAGCTTTCTTCTTCGCTAGTCAAGCTATCGATATAGGAATTAGAGCTAAAACTAGAATCTGATTCTTTAGAAAAGCTAGAGGAGCTTATTTCTAAACTAGATTCTAAATCATCAAAAGAAGAATTATTTGTTTCACTTGAGGCTTTGGAAAAATTTAGGCTACAAGATGATAGTAATAAAAATAATAAGGACAGAGGCAATAATTTTTTCATTCTTCTTCCTTTTTTACTAACATCTTTTTTACCTTGACCCCATCCATGGAAAGTATTGTAATCTTAAGATTTTTATATTCAATTGCATCGCCTACTTTTGCAAATCTATCTCCTAGCAAGTCAATGCAGAAGCCTCCTATTGTAACGTATTCGGTTTCTATTTCATCAAAATCTAGGTCGAATAAGGAACAAAAATCCCTTAAGGTCATCGATCCATCGACTATATAACTTCCATCACCTTTTAATGAATATGGTTCATCTGCTTTATCTTTTTCATCCCATATCTCGCCGACAATTTCTTCGACTATATCTTCAAAAGTAATGATTCCTTCATAGGCCCCATATTCGTCTAAAACTACAGACATGGCCACTTTTTCTTCTCTCATTTTATTCAAAATATCGTTAATTTCGATTGTATGGGGTATATAAATTACTTTTTCTATCATTGCTAATGGTATCTCTTCTTTTCCTTCTAGCTTTAGCTTCATTAAGTTTTTGTTTTTGACAAAGCCTATTATTTGATCGTTTTCTTCGTTAAAGATCGGAAGTCTAGAATGGGAAAAAGTCTCCTTATTGCTTAATATTTCCTCAAGATCATCGTTTAAGAATATGCCATATATTTTTGCCCTTGGAGTCATTATTTCATAGGCTTCTGTTGTAGCATAGTCTATAGTTCCTCTTAATAATTCGGCTGCTTGTTCGTCTATTTGTCCTTTTTCTTCGATTTCATCAACCATTTCGTGAAGTTCTTCGTCTCCGGTTTGGAAATCATTTAGGTTATGGGTTAATGGGTAAGTGACTAACGTGCCAAACCCTCCCATGAGGAAAGTAATTGGTAAAGTCAAATAAAAACAAATACGCAAAGGATAGGCATAGGCAATTGTTAGTTTGCCGTTGAAGACTTTGCCTAATGATTTGGCTATTATTTCCCCAAATATTATTTTTAATATTAAGAATATTAACGAAAAGATTAAACCTATGTTTTCTTGCATTGCCTTATCGGTGATATTAAGAATAGAAATAGCTACATTTATCCCTAAAAGGGTAGATAAAGTATCCAAGGCAGCATTAATAACGTCATTCCAAAGCAAGATGGTAGAAATTGTTTTTTCATATCCTTTGGCCAATGAATAGGCTATTTTTCCCATCTTTGTATTGGACTTTTTCTCAAGCTTAGCCAAAGAAACGGAACCAAAGGCCATATCGGCAGAAGAAAAAAACATTGAGCAAAGCAAAAGAAGGAACAAAATAATAGAATAAATTGCTATTAGCATATTTCCTCCTTGTTTTTCTTTTTTCTTCCTATTGGATGTAAATTTGTATCTAGGCTTCCTACTAGTTGAGATAACAAATCATCCATTGTTACTAAGCCGACAACTTCTCCTTTGCTATTTTTTACTAACGCTAAATGGCTACGTTCCTTATTTAATATATCGAAGGCATCGTCTAAAGTTTCGTCAATATCAACATAAATTGGTTGTAGCAATATTGAACGGATATCAAGGTGGGGGTCTTTGTTATATTCTTCAAAATAAAGATTAATGGATAGAATAGATAAATATTCGCCTTCTTTATTTATGACAGGAAACCTAGAATAAGAAGAGTTCATAATAAAGGCATTTACTTTTTCACTTGTTAAATCTTCTTCCTTAATCGAAACGATATCGCTTTCCTTTGTCATGACTTTTTCTATTTTTATTTTGTCGAAAACAAAGGCTTTATCCAGAAGCTTCAATTCGTTATCTTCGAATAACTCTTCTTCCTTTTCTTTATCTTCTTCCCCTTCTTCATCTAACTTGGCTTCATTTGCCTTTTCTATGAAGTCTTCTTTGGAAAGTACGTTTTCATCGCTTATTTTAAATATTTTATGAACAAATTTTAAAACGAAACGGAAGAGGAAGATAAGCGGGAAGAGAATTATTCCTACTATAAAATCGGGCCAGGCTAAGATAATCGCCATTCTATTTGGAAGCGATTTAGATAAAATTTTAGGGCAAGTATCGGAAATTATATAAACCAAAGCCCCCATAACCACGGTTGATAATATGGCTTCAAGGGAATCGGCTAGTCCATATATTTTACAAATATTGTAAAACATGACTGCCGAAATAGAAGACATTAAGGTTTGGACAATGTTATTGCCTACTAAAACAGTTACCAATGTATCTTCGAATTTTTCGGTTAATCTAACTATTATTTTTGCAGTTAGGTTACCTTTATTGGCCTCGACTTTAAAATGGTATTTGTTGCAATTGCTAAAAGCATTCTCTGAAGCACTGAACAATCCAGATATTAAAAGCATTATGGCTATTAACAGCCAAGATGCCCACATTGGCATCCCATATACTGTAATCGAACTATTACTTGCTATGTCAGGATCTAAAGTGTCAGATAAAGGAACTTCCATTAATTTTCTATTATAGAGCAATTTGTCCTTTTATGCAATTTGCTATTGCCTTTTTTTGGGCAAAAAAGCCTTTCTTTGTTGTTTTTATTATTCAATATTATAAAATAGCGCTTATGGAAAACATTATTGAAGATTTGGCTTATCGCGGCCTAATTGAACAATATAGCGATGAAAATAAAATAAAAGAATTATTAAATACCAAACAAACTGTCTATTGCGGTTTTGATCCTAGCGCAGTTTCCATGCATCTAGGAAATTATGTCATGATTTCCCTTCTTAAAAGATTTCAGATGCATGGTCATAAAGTCGTTGCCGTAGTAGGTGGG
>DOQE01000127.1:0-180 GCA_003512585.1 Bacillota bacterium
AAGAAACGGTATTGGGTGTTTTGACAAGTGATGTTCAATCCCTTCTGGCCATGGTATACTTCGTCTTCCAAGTTAAAGCTATAGGTTTTTTCCTCGCTTTTGTTGTATACGGAAACATTATTCCCATCTATTTTTGCTGTATAGGCCATCTTGGTGTTTATGTCGGTGCCTACGCTATTC
>DOQE01000127.1:202-3337 GCA_003512585.1 Bacillota bacterium
TACCATGAAGGGGGAATTCTTTCCGGCTTCATTGCCGTCGTGGCCGGTGCTTAGCCCAAAACTAAAAGTTAGTGGTTCGCTATTTGAGAAATCGTATGCCGGGAACGTGACCCCGACGGTGCCCTCAAAAGAATTTGGGTTTGGCAAGCCGACGAACGAGCCGTCCTCGTAGATGGCGCCATATCCCCAAGACTGTGTTATGTCGTTTTTTACCTCATTCATGCCACGGGCATTCCATTTCTTTTCGACGCCTTCTGGAGTCCCATATAGCTCGTTATTGTCAACATCGAATGTATATATGGTGTCTCCTACAAAGCCTTCTATTTGAGTTTTCCATCTAGCAACAAGCGTCATATCGTCAATTATTTCGCTAACTCTTTCTCCATCTAGGCTATACCAACCGGCAAATTTACGTCCCTCTAGGACTGGGTTGGCTGGCATTTTTCCTGGCGCTAGCATTTGAACATCATCAGTTCCATCGGCTTTGGTATTTTTCAAAGTAACTCTATAAGCCCCTTTATATACCTGGACATGGATTTCTACTTTAACGGCAAATTCTTCGCATTCGATTTTCAAAGTGGCTTGGCCATCTTTCTTTGCGATTATTTTGCCGTTTTCCCATGCCGCGATATTTTCATCGCTAGAGGTATATGTTAATGGATAAGTGGCATCTTGGTTATTTTCCTTAAAGATGACTTTTGGGGTGAATTCTGTGTCATAGCCATCTTCAACTTTATAGGCAGCAAGGTTAAGCCTGTACCCTTCTTCATTCATTTCGATGTTATCAATCGATAAACTTAATGAACTATTGGATACTTTTACGCTTAAGGAAGCGGATAAATTAATCCCTAAAGCCTTGGTATGGACTATATAGCTAGTTTCTCCATAAGCTAATCCTTTGGCAATTATTTTGCCGTTTGCAAAAGAAAGGGAAACAATATTATCTTCTTCTCCCTCTTTTAAGCTAAATTCAAGCAAGGAATCTATTTTTTCGTTTTTATATAAAACATAGGCATCAAAAGAATAGGTTTGGTCTTTATCTAGGCTTATTGTTGTATCGGCCATGACTAGACGAGGTGCCTGGGCTAGCTTTACAACTGTAATGGCACATTCTGCCTTTAGGCTTCCAATAGAAGCGGTAATGGTGCAATTACCGCTATTTTTGGCATTTACGACTCCATTGTTTACTGTGGCAATTTCTAAATCGCTACTAGTCCATGTAATGGCTCCGCTAATATTGTTTAATTTGCATTCAAGCGTAGCGCTTTGGTATTGCTCAAGTGTTAAGCTTGTTTGGCTTAGGGAAATTGATTGTTGGACTTCGCTAGTTGATGCGTTTTCGTTGCCACAAGAGGCAAGAACGAATGTTGAACTAAGCAATAATAGTAATGTCGAGACAGTTTTTTTCATGATTTTTGTCCTTTCCTTTTTTATAAACCCCATGATGAGAATAAGCTATCTATTAAAGTGTTTTCGTTTAATCTAGTTACGTTGACTCTTAAACAGTCGTTGCGGAAGTTTTCTCTTCTTTCTTGTAATGTTTCGGCACTGTATTTGCCACTATAATGATTTAACAAGGCATATTGAGGGAAAATTGATTCCAGCGTTATGTTGCTATAAAGGGCATCGTAAAGTATTTTATTCTCTTTATTGTATGGAAGTATTGCCTCGTAGGCTTCATCAATATAGTTGGACCAACGATCCAATAGACCTTTCGGCCAGAAACGGGCCTGGGCTATGTTGTTATAGATAGTTCCGTTTAAATCCGTGTTATAAGTTTCTTCTATATAGGCGCATTGGTCTTGGAGCTCTTTAAAATATTTAAGCATTGGAACGCTAGCTTCACGGAAATAGGCGGTAAAGAAATCATCGACGATGCTGTTATAGTCACTATTGACATCAAACAAGGCAACAGAATTGAAATATTCCTTAAAACGTCCAAAACAAGTGGTCGCTCCCTGGTTGTGTTGCCCTTCATTATACATGTACATACCATTGTTTTCATAACAATAACGATAGTTTTCGATCATTGTTGAATAGGTGTTTAACGGGTATAGATAATGGCTGAAATTGGTCTCATATAACCACATGTATAATTTGCTTGATAAAGCTCCCCATCCTTTTATGTTATCGGCATAGACGGCGTTTTCATCATCATAGAAAGTGGAAGTGTAACTAGCAGAAATTGGAGCAATGTATGGGCCAACGTGTTCGTTGCAAACTACATCCTCGCTAGTTGGAACGAATTCCCCTTTTTCATTTTTCTTAGCACAAGGTTTTTCCGTTTTGTTATAGGCAAAGAAGATGATGTTGACTTCTCTTTTTTTCTTGCCTGTCTTATCGGCTTCTTCCTGCAAATAGGCTTGAATTTTATCATCCAAGGCGTTGCAAAACTTTATGACCGATCCAGATTCGGCACCGTATTTAGCAATGTTTTCCTTACAGCTTTGGCAAGTGCAGGAATCGGTGTTGTCTTGGATGGAGAAGGTAAAAGCCCCAACTGTTTTGTCCTTTTCTAGGCGGGTCAGCATTTTTTTGTAGACCTCGTCTACCATTTTCTTAAATTCTTCTTCGTTTCCATGGGCGGTGTAACAAATTTGGTTGCCTTTGTCGCTATACCATTGACTGTGTTCTTCTTTATATGTTTCAGGAGGCAAATAGTCAAAAGAGTTATGGAAAGGTTGGGTTTCACTATCCATATAAAATGTTTCACCTGTTGTCAAAAACCCCATTTCATATGCGGTAGAAGTCTCTACTTTATTGCTTTGGGTGCGGAAGGAGAAGTCTGGTTTCTCGACAATGTCCATGTCCGGCAATGTTTTGCCATCTTTGGAGTAAGTAACTATGTTGCTACTATAACGGGTATATCCAATTGAGTGCTTTAAGAAGCTAATGGCAGCTTGTTGAAAACCTAAATCACCGCCGACTCGAATGAAATAAGAGTCGTTTTTAGTGACAATTTGATATCCGCTTGTGCCAATATCTTTACTAGAGACAGCGATGTTGTTTGCTTGTTGTAGTTCGTTGTCACCAAGAAGAATAATGTGGTCGTCTTCCTTTATTTCCATATTGGCCGTTGTGGGACTGACGGGGAGTAATAGCCCTGTGGCCATTTCGATATGGTTTGCCATAAAG
>DOQE01000020.1:0-1391 GCA_003512585.1 Bacillota bacterium
TATTCCGAAGGCCTTGCAAGGGAAGAGCCTGCTTTGCCAAGCCGAGACCGGAAGCGGCAAAACCCATTCTTATTTAATACCAATTATAGATAGGATAGATACTTCTTTGCCTCGCTTGCAAGCCATTATCATTACCCCAAGCAGGGAATTATCAAGGCAAGTATATGAATTTGCCAAGCCTTTTCAAGACTATTTCCAAAAATTAAAGATCAAGCTTATTACCTCTGAAGAAGATAGAACTTCTTCTAGCCAAGGTTTAAGTGTCCCTCCTCATATTGTTATAGGAACACCCGGAAGATTAAAAGATATTTTGATTGATTCTTATAAGCTTGATTTGCATGGAGTCAAGACTTTGGTTCTAGATGAAGCCGATATGCTTATGGAATTAGGATATTTTGATTCAATCGACTCGTTATATTCCTTGCTTCCTGAAAAAATACAAACCATGGTTTTTTCTGCTACTCTAGAAGAGAATTTGAAACATAGATTAGAAAAATATATGGGAGTCAATTTCTCTTTTGATAATGAAGATAACAAAAGTTCTTCTAATGTCTCGCATCATTTAGTCAATATTAAGCATGTTGGTAAAATAGAGGCTTTGAAAAGATTTTTGAAAATTAAAAATCCTTACCTTGCCATTATTTTCGCTTCCAAAAAGGAAGATGTTAAAAAGGTATATGAAGATTTAAGGGAAAATAATTATTCAGTTACCATGTTTTCTGGGGACTTAGATGCAAGGAAAAGAAAGTCAACGATAAAATTAATCAAAGATAACAAGTTCCAGCTTATCGTTGCTAGCGATTTGTTATCTAGAGGCATCGATATTGATGATATAAGCGAAGTTATTTCCTTAGATTTGCCTAGCGATTTGGAATATTACTACCATAGGGCTGGCAGAACAGGCAGGTTTGGAAAAAAAGGTGATTCCTATGTTTTTTATAATGCAGATTCAACCAAGCTTCCTTTGGAATTAATTAATAAAGGGGTCAAATTCGATTTTCTTATTTTGAAGGAAGATTGCCTTGTTAACGATCCAGTTGGATTGCTTCCAAAGAAAAAGTTTAGCAAGAAAAAGCCTTTCAGCGAGGAAGAAGCTAAAGAAATTAAAATTGCTAAAGCAAAAAATAGAAGCGATAAAGTCAAACCGGCCTATAAGAAAAAACAAAAATGGGCGGTGGAAAGAGTTAAAAACAAATACAAAAGAAAAGCCATCGGGAAGGCCATAAGGAAAAAAGCCTATGGAAAAGAAGACTGATTTGCTTATTGGTTCCCACGTTTCTTTTAGCTCCCCCGATTATTATCTAGGCAGCGTCAAATCTGCTTTAAGGTTTAAGGAAAATGCCTTTATGTTTTATACGGGCGCTCCTGCCAATTCTTTTCGTTTGCCTATA
>DOQE01000020.1:1440-5279 GCA_003512585.1 Bacillota bacterium
GCAGGCGCTATTTAAAAGAAAATGACTTCGACGAAAATAACATAATTATCCATGCCCCTTATATAATTAACTTAGCTAATAAGGAAAATTTATCTAATTATGATTTTGCAAAACGTTTTTTGCTAGAAGAACTTACCAGGGCTAGTTTTTTTAATGTCAATAAAGTGGTCTTGCATCCCGGTTCCTCTAAAGGGTTAGGCTTTTTAAAAGGAAAAGAAGCGCTTTGCCTTGCCCTTAATCAAATATTTTCTTCCTTTAAGGAAAATGTGACGATTTGTTTAGAAACCATGGCTGGCAAAGGAAATGAAATAGGAAAGGATTTTGTTGAATTATCTCAAATAATCAACGACATTGAAGATAAAAGTAGGATTGGAGTTTGCCTAGATACCTGTCATATTAATGATGCTGGCTATAATTTAGCTGAATTTGACAAAGTCCTAGATGATTTCGATACAATAATTGGCTTAGACAAGTTAAAGGTTATTCATTTAAATGATTCCTCTAATCCCATATCTTCCCATAAAGATAGACACGCTAATATCGGGAATGGAACAATAGGTTTTTCTATTTTAGAAGGAATTGCTAAAAATTATAGGATTAGCAATGTTCCAAAAATTTTAGAAACGCCGTATATTAATGGTAAGGCTCCCTACGAAAAAGAAATCGAGATGCTTCGAACTGGAGTTTACGAGAAAGATTGGATGAGCTCTTTATAATAAATTGATTTCTTTTATTAATTCCTCGACAATGTTTTCGTTTGAAACACTCCGAATTACTTTGCCTTTTTTAAAAATTACCCAGCTTTTATTTCCGCCAGCCGCACCTAAATCCGCGTGTTTAGCTTCACCGGGCCCATTTACAATGCAGCCCATGATGGCAACGGTTTTATTTATTTTGTTTTCTTCAAGGTAATTTTGGATTATCTTAGCGGTGGGTATTAAATCTACTTGCGTTCTTCCGCATGTCGGACAAGATATAAAGGTAGGGTAATCCTTTTTTAAACCTAAATCATGAAGTAACCTATTGGCGGCTTTGATTTCTTCTTCGGGTTCATCGCTTAAAGAAATTCTTATAGTATCGCCGATTCCCTCAAGCAAAAGTGGGGATAACCCTGCACTAGATCTAATTAAGCCAATATCTTTTGGCCCGGCTTCCGTTACGCCTAAATGCAAGGGATAGGGAAACTTTTCAGCAGCCATTTTATAAGCTTGTATAGTTTCTATTGCGTTTGATCCTTTTAAAGAAATTACGATATCAAAAAAACCCAAATCTTCTAAAATCTTTATATGTTTAGATGCGGATTCTAATAAATACTCGGCTTTTATTTTGCTATCGCCATTAAAAATATCTTTGTCTAATGAGCCTCCGTTGACTCCGATTCTAATCGGTATTTTTTTGTTTTTAGCGGCATCGACTACTTTTTTTATTTTGTCTATCTTGCCTATATTGCCTGGATTAATTCGTATGGCATCGATGTTATTGTCTATACAAGTCAAAGCTAGGTCGGCATCAAAATGGATATCGGCGATTAGGGGAATCTTGATTTCTTTTTTGATTTTAGAAACGCTTAAGGCATCTTTTTGGTCCAGAATGGATACTCTCATGGCCTCGGCTCCTAAAGCGGTACATCAGTTTATCTGTTTTATGACTTCATCGTAGTTTTCGGTTTTAATGTTGCACATTGATTGGACCAAAACATGATTTGCTCCGCCAATAAAAGTATTCCCGATTCTAATTTTTTTAGTATTTATGCGTTTATACATTTTTTTCACCTAAATCTTATTATAGATTTTCGTTTAATCCTATGCTAGACTTCTAAACGCCGAAAGGAAGAGAAAAGAGAATGGCTAGCAAACGCGATCAAGTTATACTCAAGTGCACCGAATGTGGTGATGAGAATTACATTACCACTAGGAACAAAAGAAATAATCCCAACAAAATGGAGATTAACAAATTTTGCCCAAAGTGCAATAAGATGACACTTCATAAGGAAAAGAAATAAGGCATCGCAATCGCCTTATTTTTTTATTTATAAGATGTATAAAGTAATAACTTTAAACCGTTCTCCCGAACTCGGGATTACTTATTGCTTAGTAAACCAAAATAATCAATGTTTAATTTTTGATCTAGGCTATAACAAATCCGATTACATAGAAGAATATTTAAAAAAACATGGATATAATTGCCTCGGTTTGCTTTTAACCCACGGCCATTATGACCACATAATGGGCTTAAATGAATTGAAAACTCCCCAAAAGTTTCCAGTTTATATCAGCAAAGATGATTATCGTTGCCTTTATTCGCCAAAATATAATTTGTCTTCTTTTTTAGATGGAGAACAATTGATAATAAAGGATGAATTGAGAATAAATGAGATTGAAGAAGGGCATTTAACATTAGGCGATTTCATCTTTGAAGTAATCGCAACCCCATTCCATACAAAAGGCAGCATCTGCTTCTTATTTGAAAAAGAAAAGATTCTTTTTAGTGGGGACACTTTGTTTCATTTGGGCATTGGAAGAATGGATTTGCCTGGAAATGAGGCAAAAGAAGTAAATAATTCGTTAGAAAAGTTAAAAAGATTAGATCCTTTGGTTAAGATATATCCTGGACATGGTAGCAACTCTTCTATAGGCAATGAATTGAAATATAACCCTTATTTTAGGCAATATTAAGAAAAATAATGGTTTATAAGAAAGACTAGTTGGTATAAAATACCAATGCCTTTATTTTCTGGGCGAGGAGAAATTATTAGATGATTAACGTTACAGAATTAAGACCTGGCAATTACTTCATTGATGAAGGAAATCTTTACCAAGTCATTGACATTCTTCTTAACAAAACAGCCATGAGAAAGATGGTTGCCAAGGTAAAAGTAAAGAATTTACGTACTGGAGCCATTATTGAACTAGCCAGAAACTCTGGTTACGGAGTCGAAGACGTTCATATTGATAAGAAAGTCATGCAATATCTTTATGATACTGGCGAGACACTTTGCTTTATGGATGGCAAGACTTATGAACAAATCGAATTGCCAAAGAACAATTTAGAGCATGAAATTCCTTTCCTTGCTCCAAATAGCGAAGTAACTATCATTTCTTATGATGATGAAGTTCTTGGTGTCCAACTTCCAGCCAAAGCCATTTTAACAGTCACTGAATGTGAACCTGGAGTCAGGGGAGATACCATTTCTAATGGTGGGTCCAAGGATGCTGTTTTGGAAACCGGCATGAAAATTCGCGTTCCTTTGTTCATTAATCAAGGTGATAAGATTGCCGTTGATACAACAACTGGCAAATATGATGGCAGGGCCTAATCAAGATGTTTTTAATGTCTTGGGATGGCGGATGGTTTGGATTAGTCATCGGCGCCTTAGTTATCGGTTTGATTGTTGGGTTTCTTGGAGCAAGAAAGCTTATTAAGAAAGAATTGGAGAAGAATCCTCCAATTAATGAAAAAATGATTAGGGCCATGTTCCTTCAGATGGGTAGGAAGCCAACTGAAGCCAACATTAGAGCCGTCATGAATTCGATGAAGAAAAACAATAACTTATAATAAAAAAAGGAATTGTGGCAGTCGAGCAATCGACTGCTTTTTTTAATTTTTTCATCTAAATATTAATTCAATTTAATTAATTATCTAGGGGCTAAAATTAGTCTATGCGTTTATTATAGACAATTTAATAGAGGTAGGGGATGAAGCGAGCAAATCAATAATTGTTTTATAAGTTTTTTATTATATTTTTAAGGCAAAACAATTACTTATTGAAAATAGTCAATTTACTATTTTGTCAAAATATTGTAAAAATAATGTCAATGAAAAACATAGATATAATCGCT
>DOQE01000020.1:5287-7349 GCA_003512585.1 Bacillota bacterium
TAAAAAAGAGTATTAAACTTATTCACATTTAATACTCACATAGATATATTTAATACTAATAATCAACTAAAATACTACTTTATCCAAGTTACTTTGTTTTCAGTCCCATTCTTAATTCTATTTATGTTTTCCTTATGCCTATAAATGATAAGTAGACTTATTAAAGTATTCATGATGGCGAACTCAAAACCTATCTTAGGAAAAACAAGAAAGCCAAAACTCCAAGTTAAATTAATCGATGAATAAGAAAGGCAATAACAAGTAATCGCAATAATCCAAGTCGCTATAGATAGAGTTACGCTTGTTAGAATAGAAGAAAGCGAGACAATCTTTTTTCTTTTTAAGAAGAGGAAGAACATCAAATCGCATCCAAATAATATTGGGGAGATTGATCCGTTAAGCCCTAAAGTAGATGCGACTCCCTTCCCTCCTTTAAATTTTAAGAATATCGAATAACAATGCCCTATAATAGAAAAGAAAGCCGAGCCAAAATAAAATAATGGTTTTGCATCATAACCTTGCCATATAAAATAGTTTTCAATACCTGTAAATTCAAGGATTGCAAATACAATATATAAAGACGCAATCGTTTTAAGCATGTCTAAAATTGTAACCAATATTCCAATTTTCTTGCCCAAGACCCTACCAGAATTTGTCCCTCCGCTGTTATGCGAATAGTAATCTCTAGGATCTTTTTTATAAAATAATTTCCCTATTATGACCCCGTTGGGGATAGAGCCCAAAAGGTAACCAAAAACTATAGAAAGAAGAAAGGCTAACGAGTTGATTAAATATACTTCCATCTTTTAAACTCCATATCCAACAAATTATGACTCATTCATACTTATTTTTAAAGAAATCTTGCGTTATAATGTGCGAGTAATAAACGGATTTTTCTAAATGCAAGACATATTAGCGGCAGAGAAGCAATATACTTCAGACAATATTGAAGTCTTATCTGAACTTGAAGGGGTTAGGAAACGCCCTGGCATGTATATAGGCTCAACAAATTCCCAGGGCCTTCATCATTTGGTTTGGGAAATAGTAGACAATGGGGTCGATGAGGCCGTTAACGGCTATGGCGACCGCGTTTATGTTACCATTCATAAAGACGGTTCGATTTCCATTGAAGATGAAGGGAGGGGCATTCCAGTCGACGTTCATAAAGAAACCGGCATTCCTGCAGTCCAATTAGTTTATTCCACTCTTCATTCCGGTGGAAAATTCAGTAGTAAGGCTTATTCTACTTCGGCCGGATTGCATGGAGTAGGCGCGACTGTGACAAATGCATTGTCCGAATGGATAGACATTACTGTTTTTAGAGATGGAAAAATATATCACCTTCGTTTTGAACATGGCGGTAAGCTAGTGACTCCTCTAGAAGTTATTGGTACTACAAAAAAACATGGTACTTTGGTTCACTTTAAGCCCGATAAAACGATATTCTCAACTGTTGAATTTAAATGGGACACTATCTATAACCATCTTCAAGAAGAAGCTTTCTTGTTGAAGAAAGTACATTTTTTCCTAAAAGACGAAAGAGCGAATTTGTCTCATGAGTTCTATTATGAAAACGGACTTCGTGAATATGTTTCCATTTTAACCCAAAATAAGGAAAGAATAGGGGAAACAATAGATTTTGAAGACAATGCTTCTTATATAAAGATGGAGCTTGCACTTCAATGGTGTAACAAAGATTATAACGAAAATGTTTATAGCTATGCTAATTCCGTCCGTACTCATGATGGCGGTACTCATGAAACTGGCTTAAAAACCGGCATTACCAAAGCCGTAAATGATTGGGCTTTAGAAAATGGAGTTATAAAAGAAAGCCAAAAGCTTGACGGCATGGATATTAGGGAAGGGCTGACCGCTGTTATTTCGGTTAAGATTCCAGAAGATAAACTAGAATATGAAGGTCAAACAAAAGGAAAGTTAGGAACCCCTGATGCTTTGCCTTTGGTAAGCGATTTTGCATATACAAATTTAGTCCATTATTTGGCCGAACATAAGAATTTTGCCATCGACTTGATACATAAATGCCAGGCTTCTAAGCAAGCTA
>DOQE01000020.1:7383-8291 GCA_003512585.1 Bacillota bacterium
AGAAGCGGTAAAAAGAAGAGCGTAGATGCCATTATTTCCGATAAATTGGCGGCTGCTCAATCTAAGGATTATAAGAATAATGAATTGTTTATAGTCGAAGGTGATTCAGCTGGAGGCTCAGCCAAGACTGGAAGAGATAGGCTTCATCAGGCTATCTTGCCTTTAAGAGGGAAGCCACTTAATACCGATTCGGTTACAATGGAAAGAATGCTTCAAAATACTGAATTTTCAACCATTATTCAAACTATTGGGGCTGGAGTTGGAGCTGATTTTGATGTAGAAGACTCTCATTATGGCAAAATTATCATAATGACCGATGCCGATACTGATGGGGCCCATATTCAAATTCTTTTATTGACCTTCTTCTATAATTATATGAAACCCTTGATTACAAATGGGATGGTTTATATTGCCTGCCCTCCTTTATATAGGGTATATAAGAAATCAGATCCAAAGAAATTTGTTTATGCTTGGGATGATTCTAGTTTAGAAGAAGCAAAAGCTAAGATCGGGGCTGGTTATGGCATAAATAGATATAAAGGGTTAGGGGAAATGAATGCTGATCAGCTTGCCGCAACCACAATGAATAAGGCTACTAGGCAGTTATTAAAAGTTCAAATTGATGACCCCTTGGTCGTTGAAAAAAGAATTTCTGTTTTAATGGGAAACGATGCTTCGCAAAGAAGGATTTGGATAGAAGAAAACGTCAAATTCAATGATAAGGATTCCTTTATCGAGGAGGTAAAAAAATGAGCAAGAAAAAAGAAGTGACCTCTACAATAAAGGAAAACATATTGCCTAGTGCCCTAGATGAATTGATGGGCGATAGGTTTGATATCTATGCCAAGGACGTTATTCAAGAAAGAGCCATTCCAGATGCTAGGGATGGTTTAAAGCCAGTTCAAAGG
>DOQE01000020.1:8381-8557 GCA_003512585.1 Bacillota bacterium
GTAAGTATCACCCTCATGGCGACTCTTCGATTTATGATGCTTTAGTAAGGATGTCTCAATCTTGGAGAGTTAGATTGCCTTTAATTGATTTCCAGGGTAACAATGGCTCAATGGATGGCGATGGGGCTGCCGCTTATAGGTATACCGAAGCTAGATTGAGTGCCGTTTCTCAAGAA
>DOQE01000146.1:0-976 GCA_003512585.1 Bacillota bacterium
TGGAAGAAAGAGTAAGCTCATTTGCATCCCGACTACTTCCGGTACTGGTTCTGAAGTTACCCCATTTGCCGTTATTTCGGATAAGAAGAACTTAAAGAAATATCCTTTGACCGATTATTCCTTGACTCCTAGCATTGCCATTGTCGACCCAGAATTTACAACCAATATCCCGGCTAAGAGTACCGCTTATACCGGCATGGATGTCTTGACTCACGCCATTGAATCCTATACTTCTGTTATGGCTAGCGATTATACCGATGGTTTGGCATTAGAAGCCATAAAATTAGTCTTTGCCTATCTCCCACGTGCCGTTAAAGATGGTAAGCATGATTTAAAAGCTAGGGAAAAGATGCATAATGCCGCTACAATTGCTGGTATGGCTTTTGCCAATGCCTTCCTTGGCATCACTCCCTCCATTGCCCATAAAATGGGTGCTGAATTCCACACAATCCATGGACAAACTTGCGCAATCCTTTTGCCTCATGTCATTAAATATAATGGGACCCAACCAACAAAACTTGCGGTTTGGCCAAAGTATGAAGAATACCAATGCGATGAAAAATACCTTGAAATCTGCCGTACTTTAGGCTTAAAAGCCTCCAATAAGGAAGAAAAAGGGGAAGTTTTATCCAAAGCCGTTATGGATTTAGGAAAAGAAATCGGCATCGATATGAACTTTAATTCCCTAATCAGCGATGAAGAAGTGTATAATTCTAAATTGGAGGAAATAGGATATCTTGCATATGAAGATCAATGCACCCCGGCTAACCCAAGGGAACCTCTTGTTGCCGATATGATCCAAATCATGAAGGATGCCTATAAAGGAAATTAATGGACAAACTCGAAGTTAGTATCTGCGTCGGAAGCTCTTGCCATTTAAAGGGTTCCCGCGAAGTCATTGAAGAAGCTAGGGAACAAATTGATCGTTTGCATCTTCAAGATAAAATCGAACTTAAGGCAGCCTTTTGCTTTGGAC
>DOQE01000146.1:1002-4286 GCA_003512585.1 Bacillota bacterium
TTGGACAGTGCGGGCATGATGGAGTCACCTTTAAAATCAATGATGAAATCATACCAGGCATAACAAAAGAAAAAGTCGCGTCTTTGTTTGAAGATACCATACTTCCATTAGTTAAGTAGTATTAATAAAAGGGAGGCCTAAAATAGGTTCTCCCTTTTCTTTGTTTTAGGAGGAGAGGACATGCATGTTTTAACTAGTAGAGAAAATGATTGCCGTAGTTGTTATAAATGCATTAGGCATTGCCCAACCAAATCAATTTCCTTTCATGATGGACAAGCTTCCATTATCTTTGATGAATGTGTTTTATGTGGCAGGTGTTATAGCGTTTGCCCTCAAAATTGCAAAGTCATTAGGGATGATAAACAAATCGCTTTGAGACTTCTTGAAAATTATAATTGCGTGGCTTCCATAGCTCCTTCTTTTTCTAGTGCTTATCATGGGGTTAGCTTTGCTTCCATGAAAAAAGCCTTGCTAGAGTTAGGCTTTGTCGATGCGGAAGAAACGGCAGTCGGGGCTACCATAATTAAGAAACAATATGATGAATATTGCCAAAACGGTAAAAACGATGTCATTATTTCTACTTGCTGCCATAGCATCAATTCCTTAATCGAAAAGCATTACCCCGATTTATCTTGCTATTTGGCTCCTTTTTTATCCCCGATGCAGGCTCATTCTCTTGATATAAAAAGAAGAAATAAAGATGTTAAAGTTATATTTATAGGTCCTTGTATTGCCAAAAAAGAAGAAGCGGATAGATATAAAAACCCTGATTGCGTTTTAACGTTTTTAGAACTAGATGATTTATTAAAAGAAAAAAACATAAAAATAGAAATAACCCCTTTTAAAAAAGAAGAAAAAACCAAGGCAAGGCTTTTTCCTATTGAAGGGGGAATTTTAAAAACGATGGATAAACCTAACAAGAATAGGCTTTATCTTTCTTTTTCGGGCATGGATGAGTGCATAGAGGCATTAGAAAACATTAAAAAAGGCGATGTCCATAATTGTTTTATCGAAATGTCTTCTTGTGAAGGAAGCTGCATAAATGGTCCTGCCATACCTAAAGAAAAGAAGGCTTTAGTTTCTTCTATTTTAGAAATCGAAAGAAATGCTGGTACAAAAGATTTTGATGTTTCTAAATACGAAAAGAATGAATTGACTAAGTCTTTTACCCCAGTTTCTTTTCCTAAAAAAGAATTTAGCATAGAAGAAATAGAAGAAGTATTAAAGAAAATAGGTAAGTATAAAAAAAGTGATGAACTTAACTGTGCTTCATGTGGATATCCTACGTGCAGAGAAAAGGCTAAAGCAGTCTTATTGAAGAAGGCTAATCTAGAAATGTGTCTTCCTTATTTAATGGAAAAAGCCAAATCTTTTAATGAAGATATTGTCGAAAATACGCCGAATGGAATTTTGCTTACCGATGAAAATCTCATTGTCCAACTTATTAACCCTGCTCTTTGCACTCTTCTTAACTTGAATTCTAAAGATATTGTGGGCAAAGATGTTTCTTCTATATTGCCAGTTGATTTATTTGCCCTAGCTTTAACTAAGCAGCCTACTAGATGTGCCCACCTTCATTTGGAAAAATATAACCTCTATGTCGAAGCTAGTGTTTCTTATGATGAAAAATATAAATCAATAATTGGAATTTTTAGGGATCGAACCCAGACTCATCTAGATCATGAAAAGCACATAAATGATGTCAAGGCTACAGAAAAAATAACTAGGGATGTCATTGAAAAGAATATGAGGGCTGTCCAAGAGATTGCCCAGCTTTTAGGTGAATCGGCCGCGAATACAAAAATTGCTTTAACTAATCTAGCCAAGACTATTGAAGATGAAACAAATGGAAACTAGTTTGACCCAAATAGAATACGGCTTTCTTTCCATTAACCATAAAGGGGAAGAGCTTTGCGGCGACCATATCCAAGTCTATGAAGGCGAAGATGGGTCATATACTTTGGTTTTGGCCGATGGACTTGGTTCTGGGGTCGTTGCCTCCATATTATCTACCTTGACTAGTGCGATGCTTTCAAGGATGGTAGAAGGTGGATTATCTATTGAAGAAGGGGCTAGAACATTGGTCAAGACCCTTCCTGTAGCTAGAGATAGGGGAAATGTGGCTTATTCTACTTTTACTGTTTGCCATATAAATAAGGATTATTTTGCTACCATTTATAATTTTGATAACCCTGAACCGGTTTTCATTAGGGATGGAAGCGAAAAGAAATTAAGCTACGAAAACATTGAAGTGGAAGGAAAAATAATAAAAAAAGCCTCTTTTTATTTTCAAGTCGATGATATTTTGACCATTATTTCCGATGGTGCTGTCCATGCCGGAGTTGGCGAAACACTTAACTTTGGTTGGACTAGAGAAGAAATATCTGCCTTTTTAGTAGGCTTATATTCTCCTTCTTTGTCTTCTAAAAACCTGGCTACCATTTTAGTTGACCATTGCGATTTGCTTTATAATCATAAACCAGGTGATGATACTAGTGCTTTATGCGTAAAAAGAAGAGAAAGAAAGAAAGTATCTTTGCTTGTTGGTCCTGCAACCTCTCCCAATGATGATGAACAAATGCTCTCTTCCTTCTTTTTTGATGACAATCCCCATATAGTCTGTGGCGGGACAACTTGTTCCATTGTTGCTAGGTATTTGCATAAAGAGGTAAAGGGAGGTCTAGATTATATTGATGTAGACGTACCGCCGATTTCTTATATTGAGGGGGTGGACTTAGCTACCGAAGGCATCATAACCTTGAATAAGGTTTTATCCTTAAGCAAGGATTACCAAGGGCAAAACAAATCATATTTTGATTGGTCATTTAAGGAAGATGGGGCCTCTTTAATTGCCAGAATGCTATTTGAGGACGCTACCGATATAAAATTCTATGTTGGCTGCGCGGTTAATCCAGCCCATCAAGATCCTAGGTATCAAATAAACTTTAAAATGAAAATGCAAATAATCGATAACTTGGCCAAAGAATTAAAAAAGATGGGCAAACATATCGAAGTAAAATATTATTAAGGGAGAAATAGATATGAATAAATTCGATACATTAGTTCAAGAATTAAAATATAAAGTCCTAAAAGAAGTCGCTAAAAATTATTGGGATGGTAGCTTAAATGAAAACATCCATAATATCCCGAAAATTATTTCTCCTGGTCCTAAAGCCACGATGAGATGCTGTATTTATAAAGAAAGGGCCATTGTCGAAGATAGAATCCAATTGGCTTTAGGGGGCGATAAAAACAATAAGAATTTATTGGAAGTAATCGAACCG
>DOQE01000085.1 GCA_003512585.1 Bacillota bacterium
TCGTTTTTTGTATAGTCCACTTTGTTATTTTCTTTATAGGAAAGAACAGTAGGCGATATAGTTATAGGCACGCTGGAAGCTATTGAAGTCTCCACGTCTTTTATATATAAAGAAAAGCCGTTGCTAGTTGCCAAAACCAAGGCAACGCCAATTAACCCGAAAGAGCATGCAATCGAAGTTAAGGCCGTTCTTCCTTTTTTTGTTAAGACATTTTTAAAAGAAGAATGTAAGGCAGAAAAGAAAGACATGGATGTTTTTTTGTTCTTTTCGTCGCTTTTCTCTAAATCAAANNCCGGAAGGTAAAGGAGCGGAATCAGAAACCACCTCCCCATCTTTCATGGTAATGATTCTATCCGCGTATTTCTTGGCCAGTTCCTCATTATGGGTAACCATTACGACACAGCAATCTTGTCCCACCTCTTTAATCAATTCCATTACTTGAAGCGAGGTTTTTGAATCTAAAGCGCCAGTTGGCTCATCGGCAAGAATAATGCTTGGATTATTAATTAAGGCCCTAGCAATTGCCACCCTTTGCATTTGACCACCCGAAAGTTGATTTGGCTTTTTGTGAACAAAATCAAGCAAGCCAACTCTATCCAATACTTCCTTGGCTCTTTTTTCTCTTTCGCTAGCTTTGACTCCGGCTAATTTAAGAGGAACTTCGACATTTTGAATCAAATCGAAATGAGAAATTAAATTATAGCCCTGGAAAATAAAGCCAACATTCTCATTTCTATAGCTATCCCAATCGTTGTCGTTAAAATGTTTAGTCGAAACCCCATTTATTAGCAAATCGCCGGAAGTATAATGGTCGAGCCCTCCGATAATATTTAGTAAAGTCGTTTTGCCTGACCCAGACGGACCTAAAATGGCAACAAATCCTTTCTTTGGAAACGATAAAGATAAATCATGAATGGCCGTAAAGGGTTTTTTATCAACAAAGTAATCTTTTTTTACGTGTCTAAGCTCAAGCGAGACATCACCATTATGGCTCTTGTTATCTGCAACAATGTGTTCGTTTACATTAAAATCATTCATTTCTTTGATAGTATATCAAAGATTTGAATCGAAAGAGTTAATTTTTGCCATCAAAATATAAGTATTGTTTATTTTCTTTTATTTTTAAAGAATTCATCTAAAATTTTTTTACATTCAGTTTCTTTTATCCCGGCATAAACCAATGGGGACGTGTAGTTATCTTTTATCGAGAATAAACCATATTTGCTCTCACATCCATATTGAAAATCTTTCGCTCCGTAATAAATAGATTTAATCCTAGATTGCTTTATGGCACCGGCACACATTAAGCACGGTTCTAATGTAACGAATAAGCAGCAATCGCTTAAATCCCAACGATTTAGCTTTTTTGATGCTATTTTAATGGCTTCGATTTCCGCATGAGAAGAAATGTCTAGTTTCTTTTCTTTGTTATTGTGAGCAAAAGCAATTATTTCATTCTCTTTTACTATCACCGCACCAATTGGAACCTCTCCTTCGGCCATGGCCTTTTTTGCTTCTAGCAGAGCTAGATCCATTATTTGTTCCGCATCTAAATAATTCATCTAGGTATTTTATTATTAGAAAATATAAAAATCTAGAAAGGAAAAACCGTCGCACAGGATCAAAGAGTTTAAGGCTGCTTGGTTCCCCACCTGACCTGGTTCACAATTTGATCCTCGCAACGGCTTTGCTATTATATCACAATCAGCCAATTAAGAAGAAGAGTCTACTTAATTGGCTTTAAAACACTCATGCCCCCCATGAATTTACGCAATGGTTCAGGAATGACAACTGATCCGTCTTCTTGTTGGAATTGTTCAATTAAAGCAGGGAATACTCTAGATGTAGCTAAACCGGATCCGTTTAATGTATGGCAATACTTTGTTTTTCCATCTTTATCTTTATAGCGAATCATGCCTCTTCTTGCTTGATAATCTCTTGCATTGGAAACACTAGAAACTTCTTTATAAATGCCCATTGAAGGAATCCATACTTCAATATCATAAGTTCTAGCCATTGAATGAGAGCAATCTCCGGCGGCCAACTTGTCTATTTGGTAAGTCAATCCTAACCCTTCGACTAATTTCTTGGCTTTATTTACCATTTCTTCAAAAGCGGCATCGCTTCCTTCTTGAGTGGTGTATTGAACCATTTCAACTTTATTAAATTGATAACCACGGATCATGCCTCTTTCTTCCGTACGATAAGAGCCAGCTTCTTTTCTATAGCATGGGGTATAGGCAAAATATTTTCTTGGTAATTCAGATAAAGGTAAAATCTCGTTTCTATGTAAATTAACCAAGGCGGTTTCGGCAGTAGGAAGCAAAAATTTCCTAGGTTCCATATCTTCTAACCAAAATACTTCGTTTTGGAATTTAGGGAATTGCCCGGCTGTATAGCCCGAATCGTAATTTAGCAAGTGGGGAGGGAGAATCATTTCATATCCATCAGCAAGATGGTTTTCAATGAAATAATTTAACAAAGCCCATTCTAGACGTGCTCCTAAATTTGTATAAATCCAAGTACCTGTACCAGATATTTTGGCAGCTCTTTTATAATCAATTAAGCCTAAAGACTCACATAGCTCAACGTGATTTTTCGGAGTAAAAGAAAACTTTTTTTCTTCGCCAAAATGATATATGGGGTGGTTATTTTCCTTTCCACCGCCTACTAGATCATCATCTGGAAGGTTTGGCAAAACCTCAACAAGGCTTTTGATTTCGTTTTCTATTTTGCTTAGTTCTTCTTCGTCTTGTTTATTTTCTGCTCCAAGTTTTTTAACTTCGGCAAAGATTTCTTTTACGTCCCCACCTTCTTTTTTAATTTGGGGAACAGATGAAGACAATTTATTTTGTCTAGCTTTATTAGCCTCGACTTTTTTTAGTAATTCAAGTCTTCTTGAAGATAATTCAATTATAGGCTTTGGATCAAAATCCCATAATTTTTTAGCCAAAGCCTCCTTTACATATTCTGGCTTTTCTAAAATTAACTTAACATCAATCATTTTCTCTCTCCCTTTCTAGTAACGAAAGATAATAACCTTTTAATATTGCCCCTACTTTGGCTAGTGAATGTTTTTTTGCCATTTCAGACCCTGCAATTATAGTATTGTTTAGGTTTTCATGATATACGGAATCTAAATAATCTATGATTTCCTTTTCATTTTTAAAAAGGAAACACGTTTCTTTATCTTTTAACAAATCATTAAATTTTTGCTCATTCAAAGCAAGGATTTGGGTAGAAGAAGCAAAAGAATCCAGTGTTCCAATAAAATCGGGTGCCTCCCCTAAAATCAAATAAAAAGAAGATCTAAGGAAACAAGAACGATAAATATCGTCCTCCACTAAATGCTCTAGCATAACGTTTTTTGGCTTTAAAACCCCTTTTACCTTTCTATATGATGACGACAATTTAGATTTTTTAATCCCGAAGAAAATAAATTTATATCCTGGACAGTATGAAGCTATTTCATATAACGACTTTACTTTCCTTTTATCTTTATAAGAACCTGTGCAAGTAATTATTTTTTCATAAGGTCTAATCCTAAAGTAACGAACAAAAACATCTTCTTCGCCCTTATTTTTTTTAAACCTAGATAAATTAATCGCGTTAGGAAGGATTTCTATACGCGATTTAACTCCGCAAGAAACGGCTATTTTTTTCAATTCTAAATTTGGCACAAGAACTAAATCAGCCGAATTTAAAAACTTTATTTTCCTTTTTGGAATCGTTACTCCTTTGTTTTTGCCAAAACGCAAATAAGAAGTAAGAGGGTTGTTCTCGCAATAAAAAGGAGAGACAACCGTTTTAATTCCATCAAGCTTTGAATCGTTTAGCTTGCTAAAATCATTGATACAAATAAAATGGGCCAAGTCCAAAGTAGACCATTGGGAAGAAGTCCATGAAATATCATTTTCTTCGCATTCACCCTTGAGGGTTTTACGAAAACGTATACCCTCAAAGGCTTCGGATTTGTTTTTCGATGAAAAGCAAACGAATACTTTCATATTTAAACATTATTCATCTATAGAATCAGGCGTCACGGGTTCTTCGCTTGATAGAGGTTCGTTAGAAGTCTCTTCTCCCGTTGTTTCTTCCCCTTCTTCGACATCAGAGTGTGGAATTATGGCAATAGAAGCAACTTTTGTTTTTTCATCGACGGCTATGATTTTTACCCCTTGTGTATTACGGGCAGCTATCTTTATCTCGGAAATTGGTGTGCGGATGACAATCCCTGATTGGGTAACAACCAGCAAGTCTTCGTCTCCATTAACCGCTCTAACGGCACATAGTTTTCCGGTTTTTGCGGTTGTTTTAATGGTAATAACACCTTTTGCACCACGAGAAGTTAATCTATAGCCATCATAAAGCCTAGTTGATCCATCTTCCATGGTGATTTCAGTATCTTTGGCATAAGAGATCTTACCAAAGCCTTTGTTTGTTAAAACAAGAATTTTATCGCCTTCCAAAGAGGTAGTGGCTCCAACTATCTTTGAGCCATCGTCTAAATTCATTCCCTTAACGCCAGAGGCGGTTCTACCCATATCACGTACTTCGTTTTCTTCAAAGGAAACAAGTTTTCCATTATCAGAAGCAAGAGAGACG
>DOQE01000101.1:0-187 GCA_003512585.1 Bacillota bacterium
ATGAGATGGAAGCAGCCTTAAAAGGTATGGTCAAGAGTGAGCAAGTAGAAAACGTAACGGGGCAAGCCGAGATTAGGCACATTTATAAAATTTCCAAAATAGGCACTATTGGAGGCTCTTACGTTACTTCCGGTTTCTTAAAAAATGGTGAAAAAGTCCGCTTATTACGTAATGGGATTGTCATTTA
>DOQE01000101.1:222-4045 GCA_003512585.1 Bacillota bacterium
AAGGCTCTTTGAAAAGATTTAAAGACGATGCTAAGGAAGTGAAAGAAGGCTATGAATGCGGCTTGACTATAGATGGCTATAACGACATTAAAGAAGGGGATGTTGTCGAAGGATACGAATTAGTGGACAAAGGTGAAAAAGATGGCCAATAGACAAGGAAGAATAAAAGCCGTCATTGGCAAAGATATAGCAGAAATTGTTTCTAGGGAAATTAAAAATCCCCATATCGGGATGGTTTCGGTTAATGAAGTAGTGGTCAATGACGATTATAGCGAGGCCAAAGTCTATGTTACTTTTTTTGGGGATCATCCCAAAACAAAACTTGCCGAACTTAAAAAAAGCGAGGGCTTTGTTAGGTCCTCGTTAGCTAAAAAAATGGATTTATATTCCGTTCCGAAAATTAAATTCGTTTTGGATGAATCTTTTGAAAAGGCTTTATCTTTAGACAAAGCCTTAGAAAGAGAAGAGGAGCAACTAAAAAATCTTAAAAAGGATGTGTAGAGTTTGTTTTTAATGTCAAACCATTGTATCCATTTATATTAGCCTTGGTTTCAAATCCTAATTCCAAGGCTATTTTTTTATTCTTTCTTTCTTTATAAATAAAGCTGCAAGGCAATATTTTCTTAGAATTGCTTTCGATAAATAAAATTAAATATTCTTTCTTTTCCTCTTCACTTATTTCTTTCAAGGATTGAAAAGAAGATATTTCTATCGTGTGTTTAGAAATATATCTATAAGTTAAATTGCCAACACATTCATGATTCTTTTTTAATAATAAAGTCTCTCCTTTGGTTATGCTTTCCTTTATTTGTCCCTTACTTTTTTTTACTAGATTTAAAAAAGAATAAAAATCGGTTGGGTTCATCATCTTTCTAAAGGAAAGCTCATGGTTTCTATTTGAAGTGGTTTCCAAACAATCAAAATATAATTTAAATGAATCATAATTTGATAACATTTCGGCAAAGTTATATTTGGCATTTTCTCTTTGACCATATAAGCTTTTTAAATAATTTTTGATGAATTCTCTTTCTGTAAAGCCATCACTTGGGCAAATTCTTTTCATTACAGGTAAGTTTTCTTCCTTTGCCATGCCTATTAAATCCATTTCACTGCATTCGATTAAAGGGCGAATAAAAGTTATATTGGCCTTGGATAAATACATTTTTGGCTCAAAAGTAGCAATTCTACCTCCATGGATCATGTTCATAAATAAAGTTTCTATTGCGTCGTCTTTATGGTGAGCAAAAGCCACTTTATTGGCTTTTATTTTATTCGCATATAAATTAATCGCGGCTTTTCTCATCCTTCCGCATATTGAACAAGGCAAATGGGATCCTTCTTTTTGATGCTTTATTAAGATAGAGTAGACTTCCTTGCAATCAACAATGGTTAATTCCAATCCTAAACTAGAAGCATATTCTTTTAGTTTTGTTCCATCAAAACCGGTAAACCCCAAATCTAAGCAAACTGGACAAATCTTAAATTTCTTATTGGAAAATTTTCCATATATTGACATGGCCTTTAGTAAACATAAGGAATCTTTTCCTCCCGATATACCTAGGACAATTTTGTCATTATCATCTATCAGGGCATACTTTTCATCGGCTTTTCTAAGGCAGGCTAAAACTTTTCTTATGTATTTCATGCGGATAGTTTATATTCTCTTCTTGCAATAGTCCATTTTGTTTTTTCTAGAAGAAAGGTAGTCTATTTCTTATAATTATGCTTATGAAAGATGGACTGCTTTTAATTGATAAAGATAGTGGGTAAACCACTAGATATATCGATAATTATATTTCTAAAAAGTTTGGGATAAAAAAAGTAGGGCACCTAGGTACTTTAGATCCTTTTGCCACTGGCTTAGTTATTGTTGGGGTTGGCAAAGGAACTAAGGCTTTAACTTTCTTAGAAGAGAGCAATAAAAGCTATATAGCTAGGCTTGCTTTGGGAAAGTCTACATCTACTTTTGATAGGGATGGGGAAATAATGGAAGAAAAAAGAGTCCCTTATTACCATATCGATACAGTTAAAAAAGCAGTCGAGTCTTTAACTAATATAACTAGTCAAACCCCTCCGATGTTTTCTGCTATAAAAATAAATGGGACTCCTTTATATAAATTGGCTAGAAACGGGCTAGAAATTGAAAGAAAAGAAAGAGAAGTAAGGATTTTTGAATCAATGTTATTAGCTTATTGCCCACCCCATATCGATTTTTTAGTCAATGTAAGCAAGGGAACTTATATAAGAAGCTTAGGCGTTGAATTAGCAAAAAGACTGGACAATATTGGATATTTAGAGCAATTAAGAAGGATATCCATTTCCTCTTTTTCCTTGCTTAATGCTAAAAAGAAAGAAGAAATTAGTGAAAATGACTTTATTTCCATTAAAGAAGCCTTGTCTAGTTATCCTAGTTTGGAAATAGAAGGAAATAATATAAAAGAAGTAAAAAATGGGAAAAGAATGAAAATAGATAAAGATGACCCTAGCTTGCTTTTATATAATAAGAATGAAGCCTTAGCCATTTATAAAAAAGATGAAGACGGCTTATATTCTTGCTTAAGAGGCCTATTTTAATGGAAACAATTAAATTTAGCTTGGATAATTTACCTGAAAAAAAGGATAATTTAACGTTAGCCTTGGGTACTTTTGATGGTTTTCACAAAGCCCATTATAAATTGGCCCTTAATGCTAGGCTTGAAGCTACTTCTTATTCTGGGATTTTATTTTTTTCTTCTTCTCCGGAAAATTATTTATCTAGAAACAAAAGCAAGCTTATATTGACTTCTTTGGATGATAAAATCCGTTATGTCAGTAAAATTGGTTTAGACTATGCCTATGTTGTTGATGTTGATAAATCTTTTTTTTCTTTGGCCCCAATTGAATTTATTAAAAGAATCCTATTGCCTTTGGGCGTTTCTTCCATTGTTGTAGGGGAAGATTTTCGCTTTGGAAAAGATGGGGCGGGGGATGTCACCTTATTAAGGCAATTTTTTAAAGTTTATTGTTTAAAAATAGAAAAACTAGATGGAGTAAAGATTTCTTCTTCTAATATAAAAGAATACATTGAAAAAGGAGAAATTAAAAAAGCCTGGAAGTTTTTAGGCCATCCTTATGAAATATGTGGCTATGTAAAAAAAGGATTTCAAAACGGCCATAAGATAGGCTTTCCTACTTTAAATATTTCCTTAAAAGACAATTATGTTTTGCCTCTTAATGGGGTTTATTATGGTCTTTGCTATTGCCTAGGATTGCCGTATAAAGCTTTGATAAATGTTGGAAATAATCCTACAATAGGAAAGTTAAAAGAGCCTATTATCGAAGTGCATTTGTTGAATTTGAATAAAGATTTATATAATGATTTTGTCTATGTTTCTTTTCTTGAGTTCAAACGCAAGGAAATAAAATTCAATTCTTTGCAAGAATTAAAAAACCAAATCGAAGACGATAAAAAATGGGCCTTAAGTTTAGACCCATTTAAATAATTATTTATTAATAAGAAGACAATTCGTTGGACAATTCGTCTTCGTTTTTCTTTTTGGCATCGAATTTTTTTCTATCAGGAGTCGACAATATTCTTTTTCTCATCCTAAAGGCGGAGGGGGTGATTTCGACTAATTCATCGGAGTTGATATAGTCTAGACAAGCTTCTAGAGACATTTTTCTAGGGGATTTCAAGACAACCGTTTGATCTTTTGTGGAAGATCTAACGTTAGTTTGCGGCTTAGTAGCCGTGACATTGACACATAAATCCACTGGATAACGATGTTCGCCTACAATCATCCCTTCATAGCAAACCGTGCCTGGCGCAATGAACATAATTCCA
>DOQE01000089.1:0-225 GCA_003512585.1 Bacillota bacterium
CCTAAACAACAAAAAAAGTCTGATACCATTGTATCAGACCTATTCTACTATTATGGGGCGGATAAGGGGACTCGAACCCCCGCATGACCGGTTCACAGCCGGGTGTGTTAACCACTTCACCATATCCGCCATATATATGGCTGGATAAATCCAGCCAAAATCGAATTAAAGTTTACGGTTGTAGAATTCGATGACCTGAGCTTCATCGATTTCAGAAGTAAGTTC
>DOQE01000089.1:327-1688 GCA_003512585.1 Bacillota bacterium
ATGCAGGAATAGATGGCTTTGCATCAATAGCTTCATGAACAACCTTGAGATTTTTGTCTGCCTCTTTGAAGGAAACAACATCACCAGGCTGAACAAGATAAGAAGGAATATCTACCTTCTTGCCGTTGACAGTCACATGTCCATGACATACAAGCTGTCTTGCCTGACGTCTTGTCATAGCAAATCCAAAACGGTAGACAAGATTATCAAGTCTCGATTCAAGAATCTGAAGGAATTTAAGACCTGTCTGAACCTTCTTATCGGCCTTTGCAATCTTAAACAATCTTTGGAACTGCTTTTCAGAAACACCATAAGTGAATCTAAGCTTCTGCTTTTCGGCCATCTGAAGACCATATTCAGTCTTCTTCTTAGCTCTGGCAGAACCATGCTGTCCCGGGACAGTCTGTCTCTTGGCAAGTTCCTTGCCATTTCCTAATACGGAATATCCTAAACGTCTGGATTGTCTCCAAACTGGTCCAGTGTAACGTGACATTTTTTATTTCTCCTTTCATTATGCTGGAGCATAAGTAAGAGCGCTGGATTCCTGATTTGCGGATGATCGTCGTTCACCTTGTTAGCTAGGCTACTACAACTAGCGTCATCAGTCCAAATCGTACCCGCGTGCTACACATGCATGGGATAGTTTATCAAAGGTTCGTCATATTTGCAACAAAAAAATTGAAAGTTTTTTTAATTTGTTCTCGATTTTCTATTTTGTCTCTGATTTATATTCTTTTCTTTATCATTAGAATTTCATCATTTGTTGATGAACGTATTTACGCAAAATGTTATAATTAAACGGTACTTTTTATTTACGGAGGCTATCTATGAGTTACGAATTCGATCAAATCGAACCAAAATGGGAAAAAATCTGGGAAAGCGAAAAGACATATCGTACAGATACACATGATTTTTCCAAGCCAAAATTTTATGTTTTGGATATGTTCCCATATCCTTCTGGACAAGGTCTTCATGTTGGGCATCCAGAAGGCTATACGGCAACTGACATTTTGGCTAGGATGAAAAGAATGCAAGGCTTTAATGTCCTTCATCCCATGGGTTGGGATGCCTTTGGTTTGCCAGCCGAACAATTTGCCATTAAAAATAATGTCCATCCTGAAGAATTCACCAGAAAAAACATTGCCNNTTTTGGATATGTTCCCATATCCGAGCGCTGTAGGACTTCATGTCGGCCATGTGGAAGGATACACGGCAACGGATGCCCTTGCACGTATGAAGAGATCCCAGGGATTCAATGTTCTACATCCAATCGGATATGATGCTTTTGGTTTACCGGCAGAGCAATTTGCCATAAAGAACAATCAAAATCCGGCAATTTATACCGAAAAGAATATTGCAAA
>DOQE01000089.1:1753-3273 GCA_003512585.1 Bacillota bacterium
GATGAAGGCTATTATAAATGGACCCAATGGATCTTCTTGCAACTATTTAAGAATGACCTGGCTTATGTTGATGATATACCGGTTAATTATTGCCCTGAGCTTGGGACTGTTTTAGCCAATGAAGAAGTAGTTAATGGGGTTTCGGAAAGAGGAGGGTACCCCGTTATTAGAATGCCGATGAGGCAATGGGTGCTTCGCATTACTAGATACGCGGATAAACTAGAAAAGGATTTAACTTTGCTGGATTGGCCTAAGTCTACCTTAGAAATGCAAAAGAACTGGATCGGGAAAAGTGAAGGTGTTTCCATAAGGTTTAAGATAAAAAATAGCGATGAACATTTTGATGTTTTTACAACTAGGGTCGATACTTTATTCGGCTGTACTTACTGTTGCTTGGCCCCTGAGCATCCTCTTGTTAAGAAGTTAACTTCCTCATCGCAAAAAGAAGAAGTTAAAAAATATGTTGAAGAATCCAAACGTAAAAGCGATTTGGCTAGAACTTCAACTAGCAAAGAAAAAACAGGCGTCTATCTTGGCTTCGAGGCAATAAACCCAATAAACGGTAAGAGTATTCCCGTTTATTGTGCCGATTATGTTTTAGGCTCCTATGGATCTGGGGCCGTCATGGCCGTTCCTGCCCACGATTCTAGAGATTACGAATTTGCTAAAAAGCATAATTTACCAATTATCCAAGTTGTAGAAGGAGATATCTCTTCTTCTGCATACGAAGGCGATGGGAAGCATTTAAATTCTTCTTTCGCGGATGGAAAGAATATAGCGGAAGCCAAAAAGGCAATTATAGAAAAACTAGAAGAACTAGGCGAAGGAAAAAGAGTAATTAACTATAAGCTTCGCGATTGGATTTTTTCTAGGCAAAGATATTGGGGTGAACCAATTCCGGTTGTTAAGTTAGAAGATGGGACCGAATATCCTCTTCCAGAAGATCAACTTCCCTTGACTTTGCCTGAATTAGATGACTATAAGCCTAGCAAAGATGGCAAACCTCCCTTGTCAAAAGCCCCGTCTTCTTGGCTAAATTATGTGACTAGCGATGGAAGGAAAGGGGTTAGGGAAACCAATACCATGCCTCAATGGGCTGGAAGTTGCTGGTACTATATTCGNNTATATAGATCCGCATAATAACCAAGCTTTAGGCGATAAAGCATTACTAGATCATTGGTTACCTGTTGATTTATATGTCGGTGGAGCCGAACATGCCGTTTTGCATCTTTTATATGCAAGATTTTGGCATAAATTCTTATTTGATATAGGTGTTGTTTCTACTCCTGAACCTTTCAAAAAATTATTCCATCAAGGAATGATATTGGGCTCGAATGGAGAAAAAATGTCTAAAAGTAGAGGCAATGTAGTTAATCCTGATGATATCGTAAATAATTATGGGGCCGATTCTTTACGTTTATTTGAAATGTTTGCAGGTCCATTAGAAGAAGCCAAACCTTGGTCTACAAATGGAATTGAAGGTTCAAAACGTTTCATTGAAAGAGTTTTTAGGCTAGTCG
>DOQE01000089.1:3304-4306 GCA_003512585.1 Bacillota bacterium
CTTTCTTTTCTAAAATAAGCGAAACAAATAGTCATGAACTTGATTATGAATATACTGCCATGGCAAAAAAAGTGACTGCCGATTTTGAATCGCTTGCCTTTAATACGGCTATCTCTGCCATGATGGTTTTTGTCAATGCCGTCTATAAAGCCAAAACCGTCTATAGGGAATATATTGAAGGTTTTGTTAAAATGTTTTCTTGCATTTGCCCGTTTGCAGGCGAAGAAATGTGGGAAAAATTAGGCCATAATAATTCTATTGCCTATGAGAGTTGGCCAACTTTTGATGAAAAGCATTTAGTTAAAAATAGTATAAAAATGGCGATTTCCATCAATGGCAAGACACGCGATGTTATGGAATTCGATGCCGATATAAGCCAGGATGAGGCTTTATCGTTAATTAAACAAAATCCCAAATTATCTTCTTATATCGAAGGCAAAACCTTTAAAAAAGTAATATTTGTTAAGGGTAGAATTTGTAATTTGGTTATTTAATTTGCCTTTGATATCAAAAAAAGATAGCGAATAAATGAATCGCTATCTTTTTATTACTAGATTATTTTTTTAATGAAGTTTATGGCCATGTCAATCCAGTTATTTTCATAAGAAGAGCATTTTGCCCATTCTTCTTTCCAACTAAGTCCATAGAGCCCTTCGTTGGCTAAAGATGCTCCATGGGGACCGATTGGATAGTAATGCAATTCAAAATTGACATGGGCTTTTTTTAAGGCGTTTGCAAACATCAAAGTCTGAATGGGGTCGACACAATTATCGGTATCGGTTGTCCATATGAATGTTTTTGGATACTCTTCGCCAACCTGTTTTTCAATTGAATAATAATCTTTTAATTCCGGATTGTTATTTAATAGTTGATCTCTAGTGCCGGCAATAGTTCCAATGGTCATGGTTATAACTGGATATCCTAGCAATACTCCGTTTATTTTTATTTCCGATAATGGGACATTTAACATATCCGCATATTCTTGTTTGTTATGAAAAGCGC
>DOQE01000089.1:4320-8047 GCA_003512585.1 Bacillota bacterium
GTCCTCCTGCCGAAAATCCCATGACACATATTTGGTTAATATCGACATGATATTCTTCTGCATGCTCCCTTACGTATGCAATTGCGGCAAAACCCTCAATTATTGGGTAAGGATATTCATATGGCCCCACATTATAATGGACAACAAAGGCATTTATATCGTCCGCGACTAGTCTTAAGGCAACAGGCTCGCCTTCCCTAAAACTAACTGATTTATATCCGCCTCCGGGGAATATAATAACCGTCTTTCTTTTTTTGTTTATGTCTATTTCTTTCGAATTATCGATACAATAGGAAACAAGCTCAACATCATTTTCTAGTTGATTAAATCTATTCTTTAAATTAATTTTTTTATAAAGCATCAGCAAACCTCTTTGAGGTTATTTTAATATATTTATTAGTTTAAACACACTTTTTGCAAAAAAAGGTTTTTTAAAGGCATAAATTTGCAAGTAGATGATTAGTTGGTAAAATGTAGACATGAAAGATAACATTGTTCACAAGATTGATTCTTCCCGTATAAAAAAGGATCGCTTCCTTGCTTGCATTGAAATTCCAGCCGGAAGTAAAAACAAATATGAACTTGACGAGGAATCGGGGGCATTGATCCTAGATAGGATTTTATTTACTTCCACCCATTATCCACATAACTATGGGTTTATTCCCAAAACATGGGGNNCGGGTTTAGATAACGATCCTTTGGATGTTTTAGTCGTTACTAGCGAGCCGGTTGTTCCCCTTGCCTTAGTCAGGTGCCATCCCATTGGCATGATGAATATGAAGGATTCCGGCTTTATAGATGAAAAGATTATTGCCGTCTGCGAGAATGATCCTTTTTATGCCGATATCAAAGATATAAGCGAACTCCCGGAACATCTTTTAGAAGAAATACGTCACTTTTTTAAAGTCTATAAACAATTAGAACATGGCAAGCCAACTGAAATAGGCAATTTCGAAGNNAGTAGGGAAGTCGCCATGCAAACGATTGAAAATTCAATTAAAAGATATAAAGATAAATTTGAAAAATAATTTTTTGCTTTTATAGCCGCGATAAAAATAGGCTTAATTCTTTAATTATTTCTTCTTCTTTTTCTTTCCCGTTTTTAAAGGAATATTTTAAAACTTGCATTAAGGCCCCGGCAAATACGTTAGAAAGGAAAATGCTGCTGCCTGGATAAGAGAAAAAGTTTTTTGTCTCATCTATTTTTGTCTTTACGGCTGACATTATCTCTTTTGTGAATATATCTTCCATTAAATAAAATGAAGGGGAACTCGTTGAGCTTTTTATCAATTTTCTATAGCGAGAAAAAAGCTTGAAACTTCTTTCTACTAATATTGTGCAAAATTGTTTTATATCGACTATTTCATTT
Organism: Bacillota bacterium; assembly: GCA_003512585.1. Classification (GTDB taxonomy): domain Bacteria; phylum Bacillota_I; class Bacilli_A; order RFN20; family CAG-826; genus Alloenteromonas. Next base: position 5,690 of record DOQE01000089.1, read on the forward strand.
AACCCTTGAACTAAATAATCTAGTCTAATTTTATTGATAATATAAGTTAATAAATCATATTTATCCTTAAAATGTTGATAAAAGGTCGCCCTTCTAGTTTTGGCAAGGTCACAAATTTCGTTAATGGTTATGTCTTCTATCGGCCTATTTTCCATTAAAGACAATAAGGAAGAAGTCAATGACTCGTTTGTTTTGATGATTCTTCTATCGATTTTTTTATTCATTTTGCTCTCTTTTGTAAAATTTGGACACTTTACATATAATGTCTATTGTTTGTAGTCCGATCTTGATTATATTAGTTAGCGTTACAAATGTTAATTAACTATCGTTTGTAATAATAGGAGGCATGGCTATGGAAGGTCAAGACATAATTGTAATAGACGGTCTTACTAAAGACTATGGCCAGGGAAGAGGGGTCTTTAATGTTTCTTTCTCTGTCCATAAAGGCGAATGCTTTGGCTTTCTAGGTCCTAATGGAGCTGGGAAAAGCACGACCATTAGGCATTTGATGGGGTTTGCCAAACCTGATTCGGGCAAGGCTAGCATAAATGGAATAGAAGCAAGCAAAAATTTAAAGAAGGCCATGGAAGGCACCTCTTATTTAATGGGTGAAGTCGCTTTGCCGAAATTATTGACAGGCAAACAATTTTTAGACGAAATGGCTAAATTAAAAGGAATAAAGGATTTTGCCTTAAGGGACTATTTGGTTAAATATTTTGATCTTGATTTGTCATTGCTTTGCAAAGATATGTCTACCGGCGGAAAAAGGAAGTTGGCCGTTGTCTCTTGCTTTATGTCCGATCCTGATGTAGTCGTAATGGATGAACCTAGTTCGGGATTAGACCCGGAAATGCAAGAAAAATTCCTCTTTTTGATCGAGGAAGAAAAAAGAAGAGGAAAAACAATGCTTCTTTCCTCTCACATTTTTTCTGAGGTTGATGCTTGTTGCGATAGGATAGCAATTATTAAGGATGGAACAATTGTATCTTTATTTAATTCCGATGATTTAAAGCATAAAGAAGATAAGAGTTATTCAATTAAATTTAGCAAAAAAGAAGATTATGTTACCTTTAGCAAAAAGAAAATTAAAAAATGGAAAATCGTTGATAAAGATTTAAAGTCCAAGCATGTAGTTATAAGTATAAAGGAAGGGGACGTCTTGTCTTTATTAAAAGAAATAGAAAAATATGCCATTAAAGATTTTTCCGAAATAAAGGAAACTTTAGAGGATTATTTCATGTCATTTTATAAGGAGGAAAAAACTTATGTCGGACTCTAATTTAATTAGTGTAGTTACTTCTTCCTTAACTAAAGATTATGGTCAAGGCCGTGGTGATTTTGATTTAAGTTTAGAAATTCCCCAAGGAGAATGTTTTGGCTTGGTTGGGGAGAATGGGGCTGGCAAAACTACTTTTTTAAGGTTATTGATGGGCTTTGTAAAACCAACTTCTGGGAATGCTAAAGTGTATGGGTACGATGCTTACAAGGATGCTGCCATCGTTAAAAATTATGTCTCCTATGTCCCAGGAGAAATAAATTTTCCAGAAGCTAAGACAGGTCTTGAATTTCTTACTTCCTTTGGGGCAAAAAGAGGTGTGTCAAATTTTGATAAAGCGACTTCAATCATTAAAAGATTGCAGCTAGATGCAAGGGCCTATCCAAAAAGAATGTCAAAGGGAATGAAGCAAAAGTTAGCTATAGTATCTTCGCTTATGTTAGAGTCGCCCCTTATTTTATTAGATGAACCAACAACTGGACTTGACCCTTTGATGCGTGATGAATTGCTTAAACTTGTTTTAGAGCAAAAAGAAGCGGGACGTAGCGTCATTATGTCTTCTAATTCCGTTGAAGAATTAGAAAGGGTATGCGACCGAGTTATGCATATTAGCGGTGGAAAATGCATTGATATAGCTAACGTCAACGAAATTAAAAATTGTCCATTTAGGGATTATAAAATAGAGTTCTTCGATAGAGCCGATTACAATCTTTTTGCGAAAAGAAAAAATGTCATTAGGCTCCAACAGCAATATAACCAAGTTACTCTTAGGGTTAATAAAAAGGATTTGGATAAACTCTTTGTTGAATTAAACAATACGAAAATCAAATTCATTTCCGAAGTGCCCTATGATTTGAAAAGATACTTCGATGAAAGGAGAAAAGAAAATGAATAATGAGAACGAAAATCAAATAAGCTTGCCTTCCGTAACGGTAAAAAAGAAAAGAGGAGGCTTATTTTCTTTTGCAATTTTTAAGGAAGAATTAAAAAGCAATTGGCTTTATAGCTTGATTGTTGGCTTAGGCAACGCGTTAATTATTATTTTGATTGTTTCTATTATGTCGACTTTAAATATAAATGCG
>DOQE01000100.1:0-8325 GCA_003512585.1 Bacillota bacterium
TTCTTCTTTGCTTGGAACAAGCGTAGATCTCTCTTCTATTACGAATACGAATACTGCAACAATCAATATCGATGATATGGATATAACTTTTACTGTTTCTACATTACAAGCTACCTTAACAGATTTCTTTACCGAGCTTTTCAAGGCCATGGGGATGAGTGCTTCCCCTAATGATATAGTAAACTATAGTACGGCCCTATCTTCCTCGTTAATTAAACTAATCCTTTTATTCATAGATACTTTATTGATTCTTACTTTGGGATCTTTCTTTGTTTTCTTATTATGGCATTTGCTTTTTAAACGCTTTACCCCAAAGGAAAAAAGAAAGAAAAATAANNTAGTGTCTGCTTTTGAGGAAGTAATTATTGGTGGGGTTGCTTTAGCGATGTTACTAACCCCATTCACTGGCATTGTTAACGCTTTAACAAATAATGCCAAACTTGAAAAGGATGAAGCAGAAAAAAACGAGACGACCCAGCTTGCTTATGCTGCTATTGAATCTTATAAAAACAGTATTTTTTCTAATGTTTTCTTTTCTTGGTCTGTCAAGGATGGTGAAAATACATTAGATACAAAATTGCTTTCCTTTTTGACTTCTTCTGAAGCAGGGGATGTAAAAGTTGATGTAGCCTCCCAAGTAGGGGAAGTAGCTACGGTTGCTTCTTATGTAATCAATTCTGGTTTGCTCTCGGCTTTTGGAGGAAAAGAACTTTCCTGGAGGCTATTATTAGGTGGACAAGCCATACCTTCCTTATTAAGTTCCATTTCCGATATGGAAATAATTAAAATTGCTTTACCGGTTGCTCTTTCTATTGCCTTAAATATGGGGCAATTAAAGGATACGTTAGGTGAAGATACCGTTAATTATTTATCTTCTTCTAATGTGGATTGGAGTAATGAATTAAAGAATTTATCTAATATTTATATAAAGTTAATCGACGCCGACTTTTTTAATGTATTAATCGATGAAGAAACAAAGACCCCTGTTTTCGACCTTTCTTATATCTTTGATATTTTCGAAGAAGAAAAGAATCAAAAAGCCATGCATGAAATGTTTACTCTAGCCGATAATGAAATCGTTAATCATGTTTTGGCGGGTTTAGTTTATACCATGTCTAGCAAAGAAGAAAAAGACGACGATCCACAAACCCTTCAATTGATTGACTTTTTGCCAAAAGAAAAAAATGGCGAATTAAATTATTCTTCTCTTTCTTCTTTTTCTTGGTTTAATGAATTAAGAATAATTTACGATTCTTTCTATTCACTAGTTCAAATTGATCGCGAACAGATGAAATATGTATTCGATGGATTCGATAAACGAATTGAACTTGGCGGGCTTAATGCGAAAAAGAATGCCGAGGCTAACTCTTCTAGTTCAGCCGATAACATCATTAATGAAGAAGTAAAGAATAGGTTTGTTTCTTTCATAGCGGAACATCCAAACGAAATAGCAACCCCTCTTGTCGGTGATTTAAATAATATTGATGAAAATGGTTTATCTAAAGGCGAGACTAAGTGTCTATTTGACTCTGAATTATTAAAGAACGCCCTTCCTGAATTGTTGCCTTTTATTCAAGCTAGTATCGATCCGAATAAGGAAAATTTCAATTTAGATGAGGCGAATAAAGATTTGGTTAATAATGGGAACATTAGAAAAAATTTCAAAAAGGAATTTGACTCCATCATTAATGTTCTAGGCGATATAGCTTCTAATGAAGAAGGCAAAGCCTTTATTAAAGATGTAAAGGATATGCCAGGTTTCAATTTTGATCCTGATGGAAATTTATATTCGATTAATGAGAATTTAATCGATGCCATTTGCAAGGGCGTAAGAAATATAAATGATTCAAAGATATTTCAAGTAATCATTCCTTCTTATATTAAAAACAGTCTTGATGAAAACCAGGCTATCAAGGAATTCTTACCAGAAGGGTTTGATTTTGAATTAGGAAGCGAGCTTGGAAGCGAATTGGCTTATTTATTATCACTTGTTAAAAAATGCCCTAATTTGATTAGAAACATTTCAAATTCGAAGGGCGGTTCAATAAATATTGACCAAATGCTTAATTTGGTTGAGGAAAATGGAAATGAATTAGTAGAAATAATTGATACTGTATGCAATTCAAAGATACTAAACCCCGGATTAAGCGATGAAAACGTTGCTTCTTTGTTTAACAAATTAGGTAGTTTCATTTCTTCTGATTCAAATATTTTTGGTTCTGAAGATATTAATAATGTTAGGGAAATAGGCCAAGGAGCATTAAGAAAAGAAATAGAAAATTTAATAGACGTCTTCTCTAAAATTGCTTCTAGTGGCGTAGCTGATTCCCTATCATCCTTAAATGAATCTTCTACTAGCGAATCCATAAAAGTGTTGTCTTCTTTAAACGTTAAAGAAGTCTTTGAATCGATAGACAATTCTATCTTTATGAAAAAACTTGCCGCGTCTGCTTTTGATGGATATTTAACTCCAATAATCGGTGGGGCGGAGTTAGGATTAGAAAACATTAGTTTTAAAAATGTAAAGGATTGGAAAAAGGAAGGAGAAGGGCTTCAAGCTATTATAGATTTGGCAACCAAAGGAGTTGACTTAAGCAACGTTGATTTCTTTTCCAATGGTGATTTATTATCGACCTTATTGGCAAAATTAGCCGAATCGGAAATGTTTGTCGATAAAGAAAGTGGCGACTATTTATTCCCTGAATACCTTTATAAAAAATTAGTTAAGTCACTAGATATATCCTCTTTGTCTTATTTTGCCGATAAAGACGTGGATTTGACGTTAGTAAATAGTTTTGAAGATAAACTTGGCGTCACAACTTTATTAAGAAAAGATATGCTTTCTAGGGAAGGAGAAGACGCCACTTCATTTAGGAATAGGTGGATTAATGAAAATGATGGGGAAATATCTAAATTGGGTGATATATTGTCTTCTATATCTTCTATCGGCGGTTTGGATGGCCTTACTAATTTATCTTCTTCTTCAATTAATAAAATTGGTGGAGTTTTAGATAAGGTAGCTAAGTCATCATCTTTTGGTAGAGTTCTTATTTATAATGGATTAAAAGAGGCATTTGCAAATATTCCGGAATCATCATTCATTGATTTTAAAAAAGCCAATTTTAACTATTTCCTTTTTGATGAAAACGCGCCATATGCCGGACATGAATACGAAGCATCCGATGAAATTAGTTTAGTCGTTGAGATAATATCTTTATTTTATGATGATACGTATGGCATTGTTAATAATTCCGCGGTAGATGTCTCCCAATTGGATATTGAATCAATTTCCATCGATTTCTTCTTAAAGCCTATTTTGCTATGCATGAAAGATTCTAAATTATTCGGCATAACCGATACTAATTTTGTTAATAGTCTTAATCCTGTTGCTTCAAAAGAAGAAGGACGTGGTACTGTTTTTGGGGACTTAGTATGCACTCTAGTCAAAAAATCAAAGATGTATGATTACTTTGACATAGAAAGCAAGATTGATAGCAAACTAAATAATTATACAAATAAAACAATTATTGATTTAGTTAACGATACTAGCGATTGGGATAAGGAAATAGATAACATTTGCAATGTTCTTTCTCTTGTTAAGGATTCCCCATTGCTAGATAAGGACCCATCTACCGGTGAAGCTAGCATCAATTTCGATATTTTACAAAATCCAGCCTCTTTCTTTGGCGATGATGAGACTTTAAAAGAAATTAAAAAGAATTCTTTAAAAGAACTTTTATATAGCGTTAGCGATTCGTCTCTTTTCGGCAAGGCCGTGCCTGCAAGAATTGAGAAAATGCTTTTTTCTAATCCTGAGCATAGCAACATAAACCATGTCGTTGGCGGAGAAGGTTGGTATAACGGTTTTGTCTGGGCTGCCGATCCTTATTTTACAAAACAAGGCGATGATTATTCTCCTTATAGCCATGATGAAATAGACCATTTAATAGATATGCTTTATTACCTTTCTTATAGTGCCGATTTATCGACATCCAATTTGAATACAATTGACCCAATTAATGTCACGAAGGCTCTTGATTCAATGATGAGAAGCGGGATTTTTAATTCTAAGGCAGCAGATGATAGCAATTTAGATATAGCTGGCATGACTTCTTTCCAAATAATGATGAAAACGATTATTGGCGCGGATGCTTTTAATGAATATTTTTATAATGCAAGCAATCCAGATGATGCTAATGCAACCTTGGTTGGCTATTATAACGATGCGTCAAGCAAAGCAAAATATTTTGCGAAAAAGTATTTTAAAGGCAACTATCTAAATAAAGCGGAGATGGACAATCAATCCTTATATTTGCTTAATTCTTCTTATTCGCTAGAAACTTTTTACACTTCTTTAAAAAGAAAGGCCTTGGCTTGCTTGATTGATTCTAACGGGGCAAACATTAACTTCGATGACCTTGACGAGAATTCCTTATCGCTTCTATTCCATACTTTTGACAATTGTATTTTCTATGAAGACATAGTTCCAAATTGCTTAGATGTGCTTTTAGCTAAATCAAGTTATAAAATCGATGGAATAGATTTAAAAAAAGCCAATTGCTTTATTAAATATTTGGACGGTTATGACAAGAGTAGATGGTCTAATGAACTTGATTTGGTTTCTTCTTTGATTGTCATGATTAGAGATAATAAAAACATACTAGACGCCTCTACTAAACAACTAAATAACATTGATCCTCTCTTGCTTAGATCTATTTTAGTAGATATGTCGGAATCAGATGTCTTCCATTATGAAGGGAGGGCTGTTTCGTCTAAAACGAATTTAGATATTACGACCAATATTGAAAATGGCGAACTTGTCTTTAACGATTTAACTGTTTTTGAGCAATTAATGTATAAGATTTATAAAGTAAGCGGCTTAGCTAAAAAAGCCTTTTCCATCTCTACTGATCCTTACGAAATAAATAATCCTAATGGTGATTTAGTTAAATTGCATAGTCGCATTAAAAGCTTTTCTAGTTTAGGCGGTCTAAATAATGGAGACTGGCATAAGGAAATTTCTCATCTTACTTACGGCTATGATAAGGCAAAGCAAGAAGATTATGGCTTAATTTATGATTGGCCAAGCAACGGTTTGCTTAGCGGTGGCACGCTTGATGTAAGCGAAGAAAGCATAAAGAAGATGTCTCCTGCTAACTTAAGCAAGCTATTTAGGGATATGAATTATCTAGATGTTACTAAGGATGCTTTAAGCAATGTCGTTTCTTCCCTTCTTACTTCTGGGGTAGGTTTGTCTAGATATTCAACGGTTGAATTATCTTATTCCTCGGGAAATAACATGGATTTCTCTTCTTATTTTAAGGAAGAAGCATCCCCATCTATTAGTAAGATAACTTTTAAAGCCGATTCTAAAGATTTTGCTATTAATTATGTTAATGATTCTAATTCGACTCTAAATGACTTCTTGAATAATGATACTTATGTAAGTTTTGACGGTACTTATTATTCGATAAATACCAAGGATTTGAGAACCCCTTTTAAAATAAGCGGTTGTAATTTTAGCGAAGTTAAATTTAGCCTTGATACAGCTTCTTATACCTTGTCTCAAACTCAATTGAAAGAAAATGATATCGATGCTTTATATTTACTTTTGGATAGTTTATATGACAATACCAAAAAGGAATATTTCGACTTTTCCAAAACAATTGATGAAGGTGGCGTTTCTAGGACGGTTGATTTCCGCGACTTTATTGGTGAAGGACATTCCACATCGGGGCTATTGAACTTGCTTGAATATTCAAATTTATATAAAAACCATTTCGAATATGATGGGTCAAACAATTTGAATCTAGTTAATGGCTCCGGGTTTGAGAGTAGGGCTCTTACTTTCTTCAATATACTTAATGTAACAGAGAGTTTCTCTTCTACTTATGCACAAGCTTCAATTGCTTCTAATTTTGCTGGGGATGATTATACTTCTAAACTTAATGTGATTACTTCTATTTGGGATAACGGCATTATTGTTAACGATGAAGCCGATTGGTTTGATAAACAAATTTTCTCTAGTGGCTATTTAGAAGCTTACATGAATTATTCTTCTTCTAGTTTGCATAATTTTGCTTTGGCTAATGCATTGCTAGGGCAAACAATGTCGACCAAAGAAAAGAATATTGATTTAGAAAGTTATCTTGCGACGACGAATAGTGTTTTTGGAAAAGAAATTCTTTCGGGACAATTAAATAAGCTAATGGATTTAAATATAGCTTATATTAAAGATCCTTCTTTTAATTCGCTTTCTTATCCAAGCGTTTCAAGAAATAACTACATCGATTCGTTGCTTATTAATGTTGATTTTAAATCTAATGATTATGTTAATTTGGGCAATGATTATATAAACCAAATCAAATCTATGATGTCTTTGATTCACCATATTTCCTTAGGCGATTATGAAAGTGCAAAAAATCTTCTTAACGGATTTGATTCATATGAAGATAAATCGATTTTAGATAAAGTATATTTGGGATCTATTTATGACTTATTGGTTGCTAAGTCAAAATTCGCATTCAAAAAGAATGACTTTGTTTATGTTAATAATAAGGATGGTGGGTTTAAAAATTTCTTGAATTCGATTGACTCTAACCCAAATTCTTATTTCTCTTATTCAAATGTCGCAAGTCTTTTATGAGTCTATTTTTAAAGGAAACATCTTTTGGGGAATCTAGTTGTTTAGGCTCTATTTTTAAGTGTTACTTGTTTCCTATTTCTTCTATTGCGGAATTTAATGAGGCTATAGAAAAAATAAAGAAAGAAAATCATAAGGCTAGGCATATACCTTATTCTTATATACTTAAGGAAAGTGGCAAATGTTCAGATGATGGGGAACCTAGCTTGAGCGCTGGGAAGCCTACTTTAGATTTTTTGAATTCCAAATCTTTAAAGGATTGCGCTTGTGTCATTGCTAGATATTATGGTGGGAAAGATTTAGGCGTGGGCAGGCTAAGGAATTATTTTTTGTATTCATTGGAAGATGCATTCAATAAAGCAAAATTTATTGAAAAGAAGTTGTTTTATTTTCTTAAAATATCTACTGATTACGAAACTTATTCTATTATTTCTAGATTAGCAAAAAGCTCTAAATTTCTAATTAAGAATCAAGATTATTCTTTTGATGTTACTTTTTCTTTATATGGAGAAAAAGAAGAGATTAACGATTTCCTTCTTTTGAATCGATTCAAATTTAAAAAAATCAAAGAAGGGGAAGAATACATTGAAATATAATATCTATTTCTAGTAAAAAGGAATTTTTTCATTATCGATATTTAACCTTCTTTTAAAAAGGGTAAAATTAAGTTAGGAATAGAGGTTTTTGTATGGGTGTTCCAAGTCAAGAATTAAATGCAAGAAGATTAAGGTTCTTAAAGGGATTGGAAGATAATAGCGTGGCTATAGTTTTTTCTGGCTATCCTAAGATTCTTTCCGAAGACGAAGATTATAAATTTGAAGTTAACAGGAACTTTTATTATTTAACAGGAGTTGAGCAAGAAGAATCCATTGCTTTGTTTATTAAAGCCGAGGGTGAAGAGAAAACGTTTTTATTTATTTCTCCTTTTGATGAAACAAAAGAAAAGTGGTATGGAAAAAAATTAACCATTGAAGAAGGAAAGGAACAATCGGGTATTCAAAATATTTTGCTTACTTCGTCTTTTAACTCTAGGCTAGAAGCCGTTTTAAATGATGAAATTAATCTTATAAAAAATGTTTATTTCGATGATAGCGAGGAATTAAAAATCGGAAGCAAACAATATGTTTGCGACTATATTGCATCATTAAAGAATAGATTCCCCCTTAAAAATTATGTTTCTTTTTTGCCTCTAATTACTCGATTAAGAATGGTTAAATCCAATTATGAAGTAAATGAGTTCATAAAGGCCATTGAATCGACTAGGCTTGGCATTAGAAGCGTCATGGCCGAATGTAGGGGTGGGGTAAAAGAATACGAGTTAGCTACTACTTTTTCGAAAGTGATTAACGATGATAACGAATATCAAGGCGTTTCTTTTAATACTATTATGGCAAGTGGGGTCCATGCCGCAACACTTCATTACCCTAATCCCTTGGGCACTTGCAAACAAGGCGATTTGGTTTTAATGGATCTAGGCGCGAAACATAATCATTATTGTGCCGACATTTCAAGAACCATTCCAGTCGGAGGAAAATTTAATGAATTTCAAAAAGTCTTATATGAAATCGTTTTAGGCTGCAATAAAGCCGTCTCTAATTTTGCTAAGCCTGGTGTTACCATTAAAGAATTAAACGATTTAGCCATTGAATATTTATCTTCGGAATGCCTAGAAGCAGGCATTA
>DOQE01000100.1:8349-9131 GCA_003512585.1 Bacillota bacterium
AGGCATTATTAGCAAGAAAGAAGATATTTCCAAAATCTATTTCCACTCCATATCCCATCATATAGGCTTGGATACCCATGATTTAAGCGATAGAAGTTTGCCATTAGAAGTAGGAAATATAATTTCTAATGAACCAGGCCTATATATAAAAGAAAAAGGGATTGGCATAAGAATCGAAGATGATTTGCTTATAACTAAAGATGGGGCTGAGGTTTTAAGCAAGTCGATAATTAAGGAAATAGATGAAATAGAAACATTTTATAGCTTGGGAAAACAAGATGGAAAAAGAGAATAAGATAAACTATAAAGATAAATTTATTTCTTTATTAAAATATTTGAAAAACAATGTCATGGTAACTAGCAATGGCATGGCAATTGGGCTTTTTGGTACCTTAATAATCGGGACTATTTTTGATTTATTTGCCAAAATTCCCATGATGGAAGCCATTTCAAGCTGGACTGCTCCCTTAAAAGGAATATTGATGGGGGCAGGAATAGGCGTTGGCGTTGCTTTAAGTAAAAAAAGAGGTGGAGTGGCTTTAGTTGCCCTTCTTTCATCTGGGGCGATTGGAAATTACGCTTTTTCTTTTTCTTCTGGTACTGTTTCTCTTATTAAAGACCCTCTTTCTTGCTACGTATCGACTATTCTGTCAATGTTGGTTTTGAAGATAGTGATGAGAAAGAAGACACCCGTTGATTTGATTTTGATTCCTTTATTAGGGGTAGGAACTGCCATGCTATACAGTTATTTATTGGCTATGCCTATCCATTACATAACTATT
>DOQE01000075.1:0-221 GCA_003512585.1 Bacillota bacterium
GGTGCTAGCGAATGGGTTATCGGACTTGTTTATGATGGTATTTTAGGGGGCGTGACTGCCGTATTGGGATTTGTCCCACAAATTATGCTTCTATTTGCTTTCTTCTCTTTGCTTGAAGATAGCGGATATATGGCTCGTATCGCTTTCGTCCTTGATAGGATTTTACGTAAATTTGGCGTTTCTGGACGCGCCTTCCTTCCTATGATTATGGGATTTGGGTG
>DOQE01000075.1:241-5367 GCA_003512585.1 Bacillota bacterium
GGAGTTCCGGCCATGATGAATACTAGGACATTGGCTACTGATGCCGAAAGAACTAAAACTATTCGTGCAATTCCTTTCTTTACTTGTGGCGCGAAAGCGGAATTCTTGGTAACAATTGCCGCCGCTGTCGCTGCAGTTGGTGGCTTAGATGCTGGTTTATTCACCTTCGTTATGTATTTACTAGGCGTAGTAGTGGCTTTAATTTCCGTTATAGTCATGACCAAGACTACCCAAAGAGAAAAAGTTCCTCCGTTTATTATGGAACTTCCTGCTTATCANNCGTGACCGTCGTATGACCATCATGCTTTGTACATTCATTCCTTGCTCTGCCAAAGCTGTCATCATTGCTATGATTACAGACACTTTCTTCCCGGATTCCATTTTCATGGCACCGGCTATGTACTTCCTTGGGATTGCCGTCATCGTTCTGGCAGGTATTGCACTGAAAAAGACTGGCGCTTTTGCGGGTGATCCAGCTCCATTCGTTATGGAACTTCCTGCTTATCATTTGCCTGCCCCTAAGGCTTTGGCCTTGCATGTTTATGATAAAGGAAAACACTTTGTCATCAAAGCTTTCACCATCATATTCTTATCAACCGTTGCCATTTGGTTCTTGTCTAACTTCTCTTGGGGTTGGGAAATGGTTCCTGAAGAGCAATCAATTCTTCATGATCTTGGGCAATTCATTGCTCCTATATTTACTCCTTGCGGATTTGGTGTACAAACCGGTGATTATGGATGGACTTTCTCGGTTGCCTCGATTCAAGGCATCGTCGCAAAAGAAGCCGTCACTCAAACCATTGAACAAATCTCTGGTTCTTTAATTGAAGGTGGCGACTTCTCTATGCTAGTTAGCAATAGTGGAATAACCCAAGGTGGGCTTGTTGGATTTGCGGTATTCAATATGCTTACTATTCCTTGCTTTGCTTCCGTTGCAACTGCCAAAGGCGAACTTAAAGATCATAAGACTTTTGTTTGGACGATCTTATTCTGGGTTGGCTTATCTTATCTATTAGGATGCTTGGCTTATGTCTCGGTTGATTATGTTTGGAGTCTAGGAATTACTATTCCTGCCTTAATCGCGGCTGGGGTTGGTTTATATTTCTATGACCGCCATATGAATAAAAAGGAGGCTATGGCCAACTAATGGTTACTAAATTTTTAGAAGAAGCCAGTCAAGGTTTCAATTACGCCGATCTTGTCATATTGCTAATAGTCGCAGTTGTTGTAATTGGCGTCGTCGCGCTTATTATCGCTAGAAAAAGAAAAGGCAAACACGCTTGCTGTGATTGCGGCGATAACAAGGGGAAGGTTCTTCTTGCCGATTATAAGACTCAACAAAAAAGAGACGAAAAGAAAAAAGAATCTTGCTGTTGTTGCAATAATAAAGAAGAAAACAAATAGTAATGTTATTTCTGACCCATGGGAAATCATGGGTCTTTTTTTAATGTAAATAATCTATCCTCTTATCTAATTAATTCAATCCAAATTAAAGAATTTAGATAACGCTAGGTATTTTTCTTTGTATGTGATTTTATTGCTTACTAAGCGTTCCATTGGGCATATATCGTTTTTTTCTTTATTTAATATACGGGGTACTTCTTTTTCATAAATAAAAGGAATTTTATTATCTTTTAATAATTTTATGGCTTTAGAAGATATTAAGGGCGTGTATATCTTTTTCACATTTGCATTTATAAAAATAGAGCTAGCAGCTTCTCCTACTACTTTGTCAATAATAATCGAATCAGTTAAAATTCCTTCTTTTTCTAATATTAGAAGCTGCATTATCCCTTTAAAGCTGTATGTTTTGCTTTCATTTCTTTTAAACACAAGCAAAGAAGCGTTCTCTTTTTCAAATTCAGTTACCAAAGCAAATAGTTCCATAACAACATTTTTAATAAAAGGTTTTTTATAATCAATAAAAACTACTGAAAAATTTAAATTTGTTTATAATTTGAACATGGATGAATTGAATAAGCTTCGAATTGATTTATATGGTTTAGATTACAAGGTTACTAATTTCAAAATTGATAATATGGTTGGTACTAGTTTACCTAGGGCGAAAATTAAAAAGTCAAAAGTAAAGCAGTGCATTAAAAAATATTATAAAGACGAGAAACTTAGTTTATCGGGTTTTTCCTTTTCCGAAAGCGTTGAATTAACCATGTGCTTTTTTGCCATCGGCTTGCTTAGATGTAAAAACTTTATTGAGCAGATGGAATTTTTAGATAAAAATTTAAAATATGGCAATAGCTGGATGATTACTGATTTTTGTCCTCAATATATTAAAAAATCAACATACGGGGCTTATAAACCTTATTTTTATAAATTTTCCAAATCTAAAGAAGAATATAAAAGACGTTTTTCTTATGTTTATTTAATGAAATTTTATAAAGATATTAAGGTAGAAGAATTCAAGGATTATATTTTTTATGATGAACGTTACTATGTTTATATGGGTGAAGCCTGGATGCTAGCGACTTTTGCTATTTTTGATGAGGAAGGTGTGTTTTCTTTCTTACAAAGAAAAGAAATAAACATTAATTTAAAAAGAAAAACCATCTCTAAGATATGCGATTCATATCGAATAAAAGAAGATATAAAAGAAAAATTCAAAGGGCTACGATAATTTTGTCAAAATTATTCGATTTTAGTTATTGTTAACTCTTGTTTCTTGCCTTATAATAGCAAAGCCGTTTTGCAAGAAACGGTAATCCTTAATCGGGTTTGGGACTTTAGCTCAGCTGGGAGAGCGCGTGCTTTGCAAGCATGAGGTCGTCGGTTCGATCCCGATAAGTTCCACCATTTTGGCTGAGTAGCCCAGTTGGTTAGAGCAACCGGCTCATACCCGGTATGTCGAGGGTTCGAGTCCCCCCTCAGCCACCAATTAATTGAAATAGATGACAGATATGATGTCATCTTTTTTTTTAAATTTTTAATAAGTCAAACAGTCAACCTAAATTATGCATAGTTCGAATCAATTCGGATGGAATCGAATCAAATTTGCGACTGCAATTATTTTATTAGTTAGCACTTACCTCTTGACAGTGCTAAAAAATTGATTAAATTTGTTATTGTAAAAAGGTGAAAGAAAATGAAAGAAGAAAAAGAGTTTCAAACAGAATCTAAGCAATTGCTTGACTTGATGATTAATAGCATTTATTCCAACAAGGAGATATTCCTACGTGAATTATTGTCTAATGCGAGTGATGCAATAGATAAATATAGATTTTTATCGTTGACTGATTCAAAAAACTATCCTACTTGTGAAGGGTTAATTCGAATCGAACCAAATGAAAAAGAAAGAACCATATCTATTATTGATAATGGTATTGGGATGAATAAAGAAGAAATAGAAAATAACCTAGGCACTATAGCTAAATCTGGTTCAAAAGATTTTGCTTCTAAGTTTGAGAAAGCTAAAAAGGCTGAGGATTTATCTATTATTGGGCAATTTGGTGTCGGATTCTATTCTTCGTTTATGGTTGCTTCTAAAGTTGAAGTAACCACAAAAGCAATGGGCGGACAAGCTTATTGCTTCTCTTCTAGCGGCAAAGATAAATACACAATCGAAGATTCCTCTTTTGAAGGAGATCATGGAACGATTGTTAAAGTATATCTTAAAAAAGACGAAGATAACGAAGACTATTCTTCCTTCTTAAAGAGCTGGAAAATCGAAGACCTTGTAAAGAAATATTCTGATTACCTTCGTTATCCAATAAAGATGAAGGAAACTCATCAAGAAGAAGATAAAGATGAAAACGGTAAGCCCATTGAAGGGAAAAGCCATGAAGTAGTGGAAGATAAGACATTAAATTCCATGATACCGTTATGGAAAAAGAATCCTAAAGAAG
Source organism: Bacillota bacterium (assembly GCA_003512585.1). Lineage (GTDB taxonomy): Bacteria > Bacillota_I > Bacilli_A > RFN20 > CAG-826 > Alloenteromonas. The sequence continues at coordinate 4,099 of DOQE01000075.1, forward strand.
TAAGCGAAAAGGATTTAAATGACTTCTATAAGAACAAGTTTGATGATTTTGAAGACCCATTGGTTTCGTTAAATATTCATGTCGAAGGGTTATTTTCTTACGATGCATTGGTTTATATTCCTTCTCATGCCCCTTACGATTTATATTCTAGCAATTATGAAAAAGGACTATCTTTGTATAGCAAAGGAATTTTCATTCAAGATAAATGCAAGGAATTGGTCCCTGATTTCTTGAAATTTATCCGCGGCTTAGTTGATTCGGAAGACTTCCCTTTAAATATTTCTAGGGAAATGCTTCAAAAGAGCGCTTTAATGAGCAAGATTGAATCCTCGATCGAGAAAAAAGTTCTTGATAAGCTCTCATCTATTTTAAATAACGATAAGGAACGTTATGAGAAGTTCTTTAAGCTTTACGGAAATTATCTAAAGTATGGAATTTATTCTACTTATGGCATGAAGAAAAATGAGCTTCAAGATCTTCTAGAATTCACGTCCTTGAAGCAAAATAAACCGATTACTTTTAAAGAATATGTCGCTTCGATGAAAAAAGATCAAAAAGACATATATTATGCGTCAGGAAAGACTCTAGACGAAATAAAGCTTTTGCCTCAATTGGAGAAGTATAAAAAAGAAGATGTTGATGTTCTTCTTCTTGATCAAGAAATCGATGAATTCACCATAATGGCCTTAATGGATTATGATAAACATCAATTCAAGAATATTGCTAGTGAAGACAAAGAAGAGCTAAGCAAAGAAGAAAAAGAAAAATTGGATAACTTAGTTACTTCAAATAAAAGGGTTCTTGATAACATAAAGGAAGCTTTAAAAGGAAAAGTAGATGATGTTTCTTTCTCGACAAAGCTTGTTGATTCCCCGGTTTGCATTACTACTAAAAATGGGCTTTCAATGAATGCGGAAAGGGTATTAGAAGAACAACCAGACGATGGGACTTCCCCTAAACCTAAAGCGACTAAAGTCCTTGAGATAAATGCTGAACATCCTTTGTTTAAAGCCATTTCTTCTTTGACTAACGATGAAGAAGTAGGCAAATGTGGCAAACTTCTTTATGATGAGGCTTTGCTATTAGAAGGAAGGGAAATCGAAGATAAGAAGAGCTTCATAGAGAATTTAAATGCCATAATGATTAAAGGACTCAATAAATAAGCAGACGAACTCCTTTGTTGGCTATAAACTTAATCTTGAATTAAATAGGTTTAAAGATTTTATATAGCTATAAAGGAGTTTTTTAGGCTCTGTAACTTTTAATGGG
>DOQE01000128.1:0-1263 GCA_003512585.1 Bacillota bacterium
AAATTTATAAGGAAGCATAAATATGAGTTTTATAGAAAAGAGGAATGAATATGTTAGAAAAAAGTATTGAAGAATTGCTCTATTTTGCAACTTGCAAATTAGGATTAGGCAAGGAAGATGTCCCTTATTATAGGAACTTGCTATTTGCTAAGTATGGCCTAGATTCCCCGTTTGAAGGAGAAATAGATAAAAAAATGATTTCTTCTTTATCTTTGCCAGATTATATTTTTTCTTCTTTATGTAATTCTTTTATAGAAAGAAAAATGGATGAAGGGGAAAGCGAAAGAGAAGCTACCTATTGCTTTGGCCTAGTGTCCCCATTACCTAGCCATGTCAATTCTTTTTGCCAAAATTATATAAAAAGCAACGAAAGCGAGAAAGCTACTTCCTATTTGTATGATCTAAGCATTAAAAATAATTATATTGCCAAATCTAAAGTCGATAAAAACATTGTCTATCAAGCCGATTTTANNTAAAAATGAAATAGATAATTTATCTTTACCTGATTTATTAATTAATGAATTTAAAGAAGCTTTAATAGAACATAATTATGATAATGTAGATAATCTTATTGCTCAAGTAATGGGACTTGTTTCTCCTCTTCCTAGTGTAATAAAAAATAAAGTTTATGAATTAGAAAATGAACAAGTTGGTAAAGGACTTGATTATTTATTTTCTTTACAAATAAAAAATGGTTATATTAAAAAAACTGCCATTGAGAAAAATATTTATTTTAAAAAAGAATTTGAAAATAATTTTTTAGAAATAACCATTAATTTATCTAAACCAGAAAAGAATAACAAAGACATAGCTAAATTAGTTGGCGCTAAACAAACTGGCTATCCAAAATGCTTGCTTTGCAAAGAAAATATCGGCTTTGCCGGGAATAATAAACATCCAGCTAGAGAAAATATCCGTTACATTGATTTAAAATTAGGAGAAGAAGATTGGTTCTTGCAATTCTCCCCATATGTTTATTATTCGAATCATTGCATAGTGTTTTATTCTGAACATGTCTTTATGGAAATTTCTCCAAGGATTTTTAGAAAACTATTCGAATTTGTCGATATTTTCCCTCATTATTTTATTGGTTCTAATAGCGATCTTCCTATTGTAGGCGGTTCGATTTTAAATCATGAGCATTTTCAAGGCGGGGCTCATGTTATGCCTATTATGAAAGCTAAGGATAGATTTGTTTTAGAAGAAGGGAAAGTCAAGGTTTCTATTTTAGATTTTTATGATTCCGTAATAAAACTTGTTTCT
>DOQE01000128.1:1314-1510 GCA_003512585.1 Bacillota bacterium
ATCTTGGAGACATTATACCAACAAGGATTTAGAAATAATTCCTTATGAAGGCGAAACCAAACATTCAACCGTTACTCCGATTGTTAGAAAGCTATCTTCACTATATGAGATGTATATCATTTTACGCAATAATAGATGTAACGATGTTTATCCTACCGGCATTTTCCATGCTCATCCCGAATATGCGCATATAAAG
>DOQE01000128.1:1564-3334 GCA_003512585.1 Bacillota bacterium
GTATTTCATTTTGCCTGCTAGATTAGTAAGGCAAAGTCAAGAAGTTGAGGATGTAGTTTCGAAAAATTTAAGCTTGGAAGAAGCGATAAGCTTATATCCTGATTTAGATATTTTTTCAGATATGATTGAAAAAATGAAAAAAGAGCACATTACATCTAGGGAATATATAGCTGATGTTTGCCGCAATATTTTACGTAATGTAGCCGTCTTTAAGGAAGATAAAAAGGGACAAGAAGCCTTTATCGAGTTTGTTAAAGGAGCCCTTTTATGATTCTTACTAGCGAGTGTAAGGAAGAATTTGAATCTACCTTTTTCTATTCTCCTTCTTATTATTTCTTCTCCCATGGAAGATTGGAAATATTGGGTAACCATACCGATCATAATCATGGTTTATGCCTAGTGTCTTCCGTTGATATGGGAATTACTGCTGCGGTTAATAAAGACGATAACGGCTTTGCTGAAATTTATTCTAGCGGCTATAAACCAATCAAATTCCCTATTTCTTCTTTAGAAAGAAAAGAGGAAGAAAAAGGCACTTCTTTATCTTTATGCAAAGGGGTTTTGAATAAGTGCAAGGAACTAGGCTATAAAATAGGTGGGTTCAAGGCTTATTTTGTTAGCGATATTTTTCCTGGGGCTGGCGTTTCTTCTAGTGCTTGTTATGAATCGCTTATCGTCAAGATAATTTCTACCTTATATAACGACGATAAGATTTCTTCTTTGGAAATGGCTAAAATAGGAAAATATGCCGAAAATGTCTATTTTGGAAAACCATGTGGCTTGCTAGATCAAATCGGGACGAGCTTTGGCGGGGTCATCTATGTTGATTTTGCTTCTTTGGAAGAGCCGGTCCTAGAAAATATAAATTTTGATTTGCCCTTAAAAATTATTTTGATAAATAGTGGTGGCAGCCACGCTCAACTTACTCCTTTATACGCTTCGATTGGTCTAGATATGAAGTCGGTTGCCCAAAATGTCTTCGATAAGCCTTATTTAAGGTTAGTCTCCCCCAAGGAATATTTCATGCGTATTGCCATGCCTAATAATTCGGTTAGCGAGAGAGCAAAGCTTCGCGCTACGCATTTTTTTAATGAAAACGAAAGAGTATTGAAAGCCAAAAAAGCTTTATCCATGAATGATGCGACTAGTTTTGTTGATTGCATTAATGCTTCTTCTTTGTCCTCGCAAACCCTTTTATGCAATACCATGGTTCCTGGACATTATGAAGGTTCCCCTCAACAGGCAATTGATAGATTACGCCCCTTTGCAAAAGAAGGCGGAATACGAATTATGGGTGGAGGATTTGCTGGATCTATAATTGCTTTTGTCTATCCAAAAGATTTTTCTTCCTTTATGTCTGCCGCTATCTCCTTATATGGAAAAAATAACGTTAAAAGTGTCAGTATACTTAAAGATGGGCCAAGTTTAATTAGGTGATTTAAATGAAGGGGTTATTAAGCGTTCAACTATTCAATTTTCCTTATTTTCTTTTCATCGCCATTGCCTTATCTTGTTTTGTAATCTCCGTTAGCTTTTCTAAAAAACTAGGGAAAGTATGGACTGATAAATTTATTACTGTTTTGATTTGGGCTAATTTTGCTTTGCATTTTTTAAAGCAATTAAATCCTTTTTATATTGCTTCTTGGCCTATTGGATTGGGCAGGTCTACGGCAGAAAACCTCTGTGCTTTTTTAGTTATGGTTTCTCCATTTGTTTATAAATATGGCAATAAATACATGAAGGATTATTTATACTATATAGGCTCCATAA
>DOQE01000147.1 GCA_003512585.1 Bacillota bacterium
TCGGCCATATGATCGGCAACCCTAATAACTTTATCCAAAGGCCACTTGATTAATTTGGCCAATTCTTCGGCAGTATAATGCTTAAGAAGCTTCATCTTCATGATGAGCCTAGCTTCATCATCGGTCATGCAACATTCAAGGGCTTAGTATTCAGGATCGGCATAGCCAACAATTACACCCGGCAAGTCTTGGATGTGACGAGCGGCCTTTAAAATAAGGGGACGGTGCGGCTTATTTAAATCCTTTCCTTTTCTTGGCCCGTTTTTGTAATAATCTTCGGCATTTCTTTGCTCCGGCAATACCTTGGCATTCTTATTAAGGTATTCGGCATTTCTTTTTTTGTCCATATTCATTTCCTTTTAAAATAAATTAAGCATTTTCTTTATAAGAAATAACTTTTTCATAAATATAAGAAGCTAGTTCATCCATTCCTTCTCCGGTTTTAGCTGAAACAGGGAAGAAAGATGCTTTTGGATTTACTTTTAAAATTGATTCCTTGGCCTTTTTAATATCGAAATCAAAAAAAGGCAAAGTGTCTATTTTTGTAAAGATAAAGGCATCTCCAACTTTAAACATTAAAGGATACTTAATTGGTTTATCATCACCTTCCGGGATAGATAAAATAACCAAATTCATATTGGCGCCCGTATCAAATTCGGCAGGACAAACTAGGTTGCCAATATTCTCTAAAATGATTAAATCCAAATCGTTTTCCCCTAAAGAAGACAAACCTTCGCTAGTCATCTTTGCGTCAAGATGGCATTCTCCGCACGTATTTAATTGGATTGTTCTAACTCCAGTCTTGCAAGAGATAGTCTCGGCATCGACTTTAGCATCCATATCCGCTTCCATAACCCCAATACGGAGTTTATCCTTTAATCTATTTAATAGATTGATAAGCAAAGTGGTTTTCCCAGACCCAGGAGAAGACATCAAATTAATGAAAAAAATCTTTTTTTCCAATAATTCTTTCCTTACCGAAGCGGCCCTGGAATCATTGTTTGCTAAAACGCTTTGCTTGACTTTCAAGACTTTAATCGTTTCCATAGCATTCCTTTCGAACAAATAATAATACTTTTTCGCGCGTGTGTGTATGAAAAAAATAAGCCAACAAAATTAACAATACGAAAATACAAATATGTCAATTATCTAATGGTAGAAAAATATAACGAAACAAAATAGCCGCACATTTGTTCAGGCGTGGCAATACAACCCATTTTTACCCAATGCGATAAAATAGAAGCAAAAGACTCAGTTAAAACAATAGAAACTAGTTTTGAGGGAACATTTTCATAATTAACATAGCCTTCATCAATTAAATCATCCATAAAAGAAGATAGTTTTACTTTTAATTCATCGATAAAAACATATGAACCTTCGGAGTTTAAAATCGATGAAATCAAGTCCCTATCTTCATAAAAATGATAAAAAATATGCGTAATATACCTAGTTGGAGATAGAACTCTAGAGGAAGAAAAATCATGACCGGTTTCTTTTTTGCAAGAAAGAGAAAAAACGTGGGAAAAAATAGAATCGCAAAAAGAAGAGAGCACATCCTTTATTGATTTGAAATGGGCATAGAAAGTACTTCTGGAAATGTTAGCCTTTTCTATTAAATCCTTGGCACTTATTTTTCCATACCCTTTTTCTTTAAGCAAAATAGAAAAGGATTCATATACAGAACGCAGTGTTTTTTCTTCTCTTTTATCCATAAAAAAATAATAACACAATGTCTATTAATTTAAAAGTTATCGAACATAAATTATAATATGTATGTTATTTTAAAAACAAATTTAGCATATTTGTTTGCTTTTATTAAAAAAATCAATATCATACGAAAGTCATATGTCGAATTTTGAAGATGCAATTTTAGAAAGAAAGAAGAAAAAAATAAAATTCAATTATTTTTTTGTACTTATTCTACTATTTATTGTTCTATTTACTTCTTTTTGTTTGGCTTTATTTCTTGATACAAATAACCTCGAACTAATTGACATGATAAAAGGGTTATTCGGAAGCGGGAGCAACAAGGCCAACATAATAGTTGGCAACATTAGATTAAGAAGGGCTTTGGCCTCAATAATTGTTGGGATGGGATTATCTATATCTGGAGCGGTCATGCAATTTTCTTTAAATAACAAAATGGCTTCCCCTTCTACATTAGGAGTATCTGAGGCTGCGACTTTTGGGGCTACCTTGGCTTTAGTTTGTTTTTCAAGTGGGCAGTTTTCTTCTAATTCGACTCTATCTATCAATAATCCCTATTTAGTGAGTTCTTTAAGCTTTCTAATGTCGCTAATATGCGTGCTGCTAGTTCTATGCTTAACAAAATTCAATAATTTTTCCCCTAGCACAATAGCTTTATGTGGGATTGCCTTAGGCGGATTGTTTACTTCCTTAACCTCTTTAGTCCAATACTTTTCTAGCGATAACAATGTTGCCAATGTCGTTTACTGGACTTTTGGCGATTTAAGTAGGCCTAGCTATATCCAATTAATCATAATGGCCACAACCATTATTCCAAGTTCTATCGTTTTGTTTTTCCTTTCAAGAAGAATAAATGCTTTAATGGAAGGAGAAGAAGTTGCAAAAAGCTTAGGAATAAAGACAAATTTATTAAGATTCATTTCTTTATTTTTATCTTCTTTAATCTGTGCCGTATCGGTTTCTTTTGTTGGAATAATAGGCTTTATAGGCTTAGTAATACCCCAAATAGTTTCTAGATTTATAGGAGATGATGCGACTAAGTCTCTTCCGTTATCTAGTTTAATAGGAGCTTCTGCCCTACTGATTTTAGACACAATTTCTAGAGTCATAATAAAAGGAGTTAATCTACCGGTTGGAGCTTTAACTTCCTTAATAGGGGCACCTATATTTATCTATATACTCCTGACTTCTCGAGGCAAGGCAAAATGATACTAGAAGTCAAAGATTTAAGTTTTTCTTACGGGAAGAAAAAAGAAATAGTTTTAGACAATGTTTCCTTTTCCTTAGAAAAAGGAGAAATAGGAATTTTATTAGGAAAAAATGGAATAGGAAAATCCACTTTGCTAAAACTAATAGCCAATCTAATAAAGCCAACATCAGGGGATATCTTAATAGAAAACGAAAATATTTTTTCTTTATCTAGAAACGCCTTGGCAAAAAAAATTAGTTACTTGCCCCAGCAAATAGACATCCCATCTAGATTAGTAAAAGATGAAGTAATGTTAGGAAGGCTACCAAATAGTTTTTTCTTCAATAGTCAAAAAGACGAAGAAATTGTTAAGACATGCCTAAAAGAAGTCGATATAGAAAAACTATCATATAAATACACAAGTGAACTTTCAGGAGGAGAGAAGCAAAAAGTTGCCATTGCTAGATCTTTAGCAACCCAAGCCAATTTACTATTAATGGATGAACCCACTTCTTCCTTGGACATAAAATCTTCTTTTGAATTAATAGAATTAATTAAAAATCTCTCTAAAAATAAAAAAATTACGTTTTTAATAGCTATGCATGATATTTCTCTTGCCTCTTCTTTTGGCGATAAATTCTTTTTACTAGGAGGGAAAAATATCCATATAGCAGGAGATAAAACCATATTAAGCAAAGAAAATATAAACAATATTTTTGGAACTAATATTGAAATAAAAAATATCGATGGAGAAATCTATTTAGCCAAAAACAAAGGAGACATGTAATGAAAAAAGGAATTATTTTACTATTACCATTCTTGCTTTTATCTTGCGGAAAAGGTAATTCAACGCAAGAAGAAAACGCTATTACATTAGTAGATATGGTTGGAAGAAATGTCACATTTGTTCCTAATAAAATAAAAAGAATAGTCTGCATTGGAGCCGGGGCTTTAAGACTATATTCCTATATAGGAGATTTATCGCTTTTATCTGGAGTAGCAAGAGTCGATGTCGAAGGAGATAATTCAAATAAATTTGGTTTTGTTAATAATTCCTTAGCTTTAAGGCCTTATAAAATAATTAACCACTCCTTTTGGGATAATTTGCCAAGCTGTGGCATGGGCGGGCCTAAATCGCAAGTAGTCGAAAAAGAAGCCATAATCAATTGCGATCCAGATTTAATTATCTCTTTATATAGCCAAGATAAAGCAGGAATGGATGAACTATCATCTACATTAAACGTACCCGTATTAACTCTTTCTTACGGTAATAATGAAGCCTTTGATGAGAATATAAAGAAATCTTTATCATTGCTTGGCAAGGCTTTAGGCAAGGAAACTAGAGCCAAAAAACTAATCGATTATATAAAAGGCATTGAAGAAGATTTAAGAATTAGAAGCAGCGGCATATCCAAGGAAGATAAACCAAGCATTTATTTAGGGTGTCAAGCTAACTATGGGCTTAAATCATTTGAATCATCGACGGCAGGATATAATGTATTTAATGCCGCCGGAGTTAGAAATTATCTTGACGATTTAGGGCTAGAAGGTTATCAAAAGTCCGTGAATTTAGAATATTTAGTTAATAAAAGCCCGGATAAAATAATCCTCGATGCAGGTGGATTGGGCTTATTTAAAAACGACTATGCAAATAAGGAAAAAAGAGAAATTTTCAATAGCATAGAAGCAATAAAAAAAGAAGAAGTCTATCTTCAAATGCCTTATAACTCCTATTATACAAACCTCGAGATTGCTTATTGCGATGCATATAACGCTGGAATGGTTTCCTTTCCGGAAAGATACAAAGATATAGACATAAAAGAAAAGGCAAATGAAATAACAAACATGTTTTTGGGAACGCCTTTTTATGATAACCCGAATAGAGATGATGATATTTCCGATCAGATGCTAGGCGGATTTAGAAAAATAAACATGCCTTTAGAGGATTTTTTAAATGAATACGTCAAATAACGTTGTAAAAGAATTTTTCGATAAATTAGCCCCAAGTTGGGACAAAGAACAAAATGCAAATAAAAAATCTATTTTATCATTGTTAAATAGACTAGAAATAAAAAAGGGGGATGACGTTTTAGATTTAGCGTGCGGAACAGGAACTATAACAAAAATTCTTTTTAATATAACAAAAAAACAAATAACCGCCATCGATATTTCTTCTAAAATGATAGAGATAGCTAAATCCAAATATAATAAGGACGTGGCTATGTTTTTGCCAATTGATTATTATGATTATCAAGGCAAAAAATTCGATTGGATTATCATATATAATTCCTATCCTCATTTTTTAGATTTAGGAAAATTCAAAGAAAAACTAGTCGATACATTAAAAGATAAGGGACGTGTAGCAATAATTCATTCATTAAGCAGAAAAGAACTCGATTCTCATCATAAAGTTCACGCCTTAAAAGTATCTCGTTTTTTAAAGCCGGTAAAAGAAGAATCCGCTTTTTATGAAGACTTTTTCAACGTATTAATAGAGGAAGAAGATGAAGAACATTATTTAATTCTACTAGAAAAAAAATAACGGACATTCATTCTTTTTTTGAACCTAGTAATTAAAACAATATAAATATTTTTCAATAAAATTAATTCTACTTTTTGCTTTTCAGGATTGATTTTTCATAGATTTAATCAATATTTTTTCAATTCTACGATTTAGAGAATGCCTTTCTATATTTAAGAAAGTCTTAAGTAGAGTGACATTGACAAAGTATCAACTAAAATGGCATTGCCTAAAAAGGCGAATTATCTATGATAAATTTAAAAATAGTCAAGGAAAAAATTTCAGGAAACAAATTTGCTAAGCTTGGTTGTTTAGCCCTGTTTTCTATTGCTCTTGGAATAGGGGCAGGAGCCTCTTATGCAATAAATAACAAGACGGTTGACAATACAGTTTTATCTACAAGCGGATATAAATATACCAAAGGGGAATTGCAAATCGCCAAAAAGACATATGAAGATGCACTGGCCAAGAATAAGCCGCTAGAAAGTGCCTTGACACCAGACCAGATGGTCAATTTAGCTTATGCGAAATTTGAAGAATTAGACAATGCTAAAACAATTGGAATTGGCTCTTCGTATTCAAGTGGAATAACTCAGAAAATCCAAACCTGCACCATAAAAAACAATAAAGAGTTCTTTGAAGAATCCAATTCATTTAGTACTATTGTACAAATTTATAATCGAATGTATCAGCAAGGGGATGTTACCTCGACTTATTGGGGTGCCGATCAAAATTACGCCGCACATAAGAAGAAAGACTACTCTAATGATGACTATGCCAAAATGATGGGAAGGAAAGTCTCTGACCCACTAATATACATAGTTTCGCCAAAAACAATTAGCAATGAAGAAAATACGATTTCAGGATTAGAAAAAACTGGGATTTATAAAAATGAAACCGGATATAGAGTAGAAATTGAAATGGCTACGGAAACAAAAGACCAAAAGACATTTATGCCCGGGATTGAAGAATACAAAAAGCAAATGAAAACAATCTCAAATTTGGTAGGCTACCCTAAATTCTATTATTGCCATCTTACATTCAATCTTGATTTCTCGTTGAACTTGAAATCATTTACAAATATAGAAAGCTATGAAGCCAATCTTGGAGTCATGGCGCCAAAATGCGATGGAAAAATGACTACTACTTACTATACAGATTNNAATAAAGAATACGAAATACCAAAGTTGACTGAGAAAATCGAATACTAAAGATAGGGAGATTAAAAATGGACAATTTTAAAAGAAATTTAAAAGGTGTTGAAAAAACTGCCATAAGAATAAGAAAGGCCATCTCTACAAGTTTGACCGGACTTGCATTTTTTGGTATTGCCGCCGGGACAACTTATATGCTAATGCCCACAAAAGAGTTAACGAATAACTCAACCACTATCGACGGCAACGAAGATAACGGCGGAGAAGATGTTGCCCAAACGGAAAGTAGCAAAATCCTAAACTCTTTAATCAATGCCGTAACAGGGGAAGGGATATGCTTAAATGTTACAAAAGGCGAATTCCAAATAAATAAAAACAATTTATTGACTTTCAATAACGCCGATATCGATTTATCGCTCTCTAATATCGATACAAAACAAATCATCAAAGGCATTAATTTAAAAGTAGATGCCCCAATTAACTATAATGGTAAGACACGTTCGTTAGGCCTAGACAAAATAAATGATGATGTTTATTTTGACATAAAAAATGATGATGAAAGTACTAGCGATAGCAATTATCCAAAATATAATTTCCGTTATACAGTCAATTTAAAATCATACGACTATCCAAACGCAGAAAACCCAGACATTGATCAAGAAACTGGCGGAACAGTATTTTATAACTATGGCAAGCTCAGCTTTGTGATTGAAGAAATAATGAATATCCTTACCGCCGATGATAGCGGTCTAAATGGATTATCGATTCCTTCCATCGGTTCGTTAATTCAAGGCGGTGATTCTAGTTCTTCTTCGCTAGATACCGATGCCATGTTAAACGCTTTAAACGAAATGAAGGAATCTACCTATAATGGCAATAAATACTTCACTTTATCATTGCCATTAGGAGAAACCACTTTAGAAATTGGCTTAGGTGCAGATAGCGACTACAATTTAAATTTAATCGATTTTCCTGCAAGAAAAGAAAATGGAGAACAATCTCCTTATGTCCTTGACGAATCGACTCAAATGCAAATTCAACTTTCAGCAGTAGTCAACGTTGGAAACGGATCAGAAACTACCATTGATTGGAGCAAACCACGTTTCGAGAAAAACACTTATAGAAAACTAGATGATTCTCTTTCCTTATTTAAAGAAGTAGCTAGTTTGGTCGCAGTTCCTCAAACTGGTTTAAATCTAAATCTAGAATTAGAGCATTCTAGTCAAGAAAAAGAAGCTACTACCGAAACCTTAAAGAAAAACGGAACAAAAGAAAAAGCATACATTGATTTGCACGCCGATTTAGATGCTTCTAAATATGATTTTAAAAATTTAAAAGCCAGCCTAGAAATCGGGCAATTTAAAAAAGAAAACGGCGAAATAACAAGCATAAAAGAAGACCCTTCGCAAAAACTAATGGGGGCCTTAATTAAAAATGGCGATACAAAAGACATCTATTTAGGACTCAACGATTCTTTAAAAGCCAAAACAAACATGGTTACAATCGATGCAGTTGTTTCCAATATAAAACAAGCAATAGGAAAAATGGATGGGGGCAGTGCATCATTAGAAGAGCTTTCCGCCATCTTTGATACTTCCTTCATCGCTACAAAAGCCATTCAAGATAACGGAGTTGCCAATGGGATAAATCAAGGTAAATACGATTGGGCTTTAGACATGCTTGAATATCTGCAAAATGAAGACAACAAAATAATCGTCGGATTAGATTTAACTCAAGCTGGCATTGAAGGCAAAATAAGGCTTACTCTAGACGGAAACGATAATAGAAAAGCATTATTAGACATTACTT
>DOQE01000047.1:0-7056 GCA_003512585.1 Bacillota bacterium
GCGAATTTATTCGATCAAATCACAAATCTCGGCGTGGAATTTGATTTAATTGAAGTAACTTCATCTAAATCAAATTCCACGCCGAGATTTGTGATTTGATCGAATAAATTCGCTGAAAAATCCATTCCAGAAATTTCTTTTATGGATGGATAGTTTTCTAAGCGAGGAGATTCGGCAATTTGGCCTCCTATTGCTTCTTTTTCTAGCAATAATACTTTTTTATTTTCTCTTAACAAATATAGGGCTGCGCTCATGCCGGCAGGCCCGGCTCCAATGATGATTGTATCAAACATGTTTTCTTCCTTTAATAATAAATAAGGGCTCGTCTTGAGCCCTTATTTTAATTCATTTTTGTTGATTCTAGGTAGCCTTTTATTAACGAAACGTTATCGTAAGTTTTATATGTATCCCCATCTGGAATTAGAAGAGTTGGAGCTTGCTTGATTCCGAATGATTTGGTCAACTCAGCGTTTTCCATAGCATCTATTTGTTTGTAATTTAACTTGGATTTATCAAGTAATATTTTGGCTACTTTACAGTTTGGGCAAGTTGGTGAGGTAAATAGGAGTGGTTCGCTTACTTTTGGGCTTTCCTTTTCTTCTTGATGGCAGCAGCAACATTCTTCATGGTGTGGTTCTTCACCTTTTTTCAAGACATAGGTTTTTCTTTGCTTGAATTCTTGTGTTTTGCCGGCGTTCCAGTTTTTAACAGGTCTATAGTAACCGGTGATTCTAGAATAGACTTCGGTTTCTTTTCCACATTTTGGGCAAGTCCATTGTTCACCAGTTATATAGCCATGGTCTGCGCAAATGGAATAGGTCGGGGACATTGTATAGTAAGGTAACTTATAATTTTCAGCGATTTTTCTTACTAACTTCATGCAAGATTCCCAGTTTGGCAAACGTTGTCCTAAGAACGCATGGAATACCGTTCCTGACGTGTATAGAGTTTGGAACTGGTCTTCGATATCTAGCGCTTCGAAGATGTCTGATGTAAAGCCGACTGGTAAATGAGAAGAGTTTGTATAATATGGCGTTTCATCATTGCTAGAAGCCGTAATGATATCCGGATATCTCTTCTTGTCGTGTTTTGCTAAACGATATGCCGTCGATTCGGCTGGAGTTGCTTCAAGGTTATAAAGATCGCCATACTTCTCTTGATAATCGGAAAGGCGTTCTCTCATGTGGTTGAGGACTTCAACCGTGAAATCTTGGGCATCCTTGTTTGTTAAATCTTTTTTAATCCATCTAGCGTTCAAACAAGCTTCATTCATGCCGACTAAACCAATAGTTGAGAAATGATTTTTAAATGAGCCTAGATAATGCTTGGTATATGGATATAGTCCGGCTTCAAGTAGTTTTGTAACTGTATCGCGTTTAATCTTTAATGATCTAGCCGAAATATCCATTAGTTTGTCTAATCTTTCATAGAAATCTTCTTTTGAGGTAGCTAAATAAGCGATGCGGGGCATATTTATTGTAACAACGCCTATAGATCCGGTTGATTCGCCTGAGCCGAAATATCCACCAGACTTCTTTCTTAATTCCCTTAAGTCTAGTCTTAAACGGCAGCACATGGATCTAACATCGCTTGGCTTCATATCGCTATTGATGTAGTTAGAGAAGTATGGAGTGCCATATTTGGCAGTCATTGTGAACAATAAACGGTTATTTTCGTTATCGGACCAATCGAAATCTTTGGTTATTGAATAAGTTGGGATAGGATATTGGAACCCTCTGCCTTCGGCATCGCCTTCAATCATTGTTTCTATGAAGGCTTTGTTGACCATGGCCATTTCCTCTTTGCAATCGCCATAGGTGAAATCCATTTCTTTTCCACCGACTATAGCGGGCATATTGACCATATCATCTGGAACTGTCCAGTCTAAGGTGATGTTAGTAAATGGAGATTGAGTACCCCATCTAGAAGGGGTATTAACGCCGAATATAAAGGATTGAATGCATTGTTTGACTTCTTTATATGTTAAATGGTCATTTTTAACAAATGGGGCAAGATAGGTATCAAACGAAGAGAAGGCTTGTGCGCCTGCCCATTCGTTTTGCATGATGCCAAGGAAGTTGACCATTTGGTTGCATAGGGTCATCAAATGGCGAGCAGGGGCTGAAGTGATTTTTCCAGGAACTCCGCCTAAGCCCTCCTTTATAAGTTGCTTTAAGCTCCAACCGGCACAATATCCGGTTAACATTGATAAATCATGGATGTGAATATCGGCGTTTCTATGGGCATCGGCTATTTCTTTATCATAGACTTCCGATAGCCAGTAGTTGGCCGTGACAGCGCCAGAGTTAGATAAAATCAAGCCACCGACTGAATAGGTTACAGTTGAATTTTCTTTAACGCGCCAGTCGGCTACTTTTAAATAAGAATCCACAACATTCTTAAAATCTAAAGTAGTTGTCTTGACTTGTCTAATGGCGGCTCTTTTGGTTCTATAATCCATATAGGATTTAGCAACTTCGACAAAGCCTGTTTGTATTAAAACGATTTCAACGGAGTCTTGGATGTCCTCGACCGTGACAACTTCGTTTTTAATTTTGTTTGTAATATTTGACGCTACTCTTAACGCCAATAATTCGATAACATCTGGTGTTACCTCTTTATGCTCAGCCGAAAAAGCTTTCGACATTGCATCTTCGATTTTTTTCAAATCGAATGGAACTAAATTTCCATTCCTTTTCTTGACTTGCAACATAAATTGACCCTTCCTGATAGAACACAAGTTTTTAAAGATGGGGGTAGTTAAAAACACTCTTAGAAGATGATAGTTTTTTTCAAACGCTATGATCCCCATCTAGGACCTTGCCCGATAATCATAATTGACCTTTTTTAAAATGCAAACTGATATGCTCTCTAACTTTTATAATTATTTAAATAACCACTTGAAAATATTTTATTAATAAAATATAAAGAATTTATCGAAAGAAAATTAAGGAATTTAGTAGATTATTAGGGATATTTTTTATTTAAAATTTAAATTAGCCTTTTTATTTATGTGACAGTGTATGAAAAAAAGTAAAAACAACAGAAAAATTGGTAATATTTATCCTATAGAGCAAAATAAAAAAACGTGTACTTTTAATACACGCTTTTTTATATTTTACTTACTTTAATACCAAGCCTAAGATCCAAGAATACCCTAAGTCTGTTTGAATCATCCACTTACCTAAGCTCCAATAATTTGGATCGTCTATTTTTATCATTTTTGAAATGATTTCAGAAATGTTGTTATTAGATGCTAAGGCAAAATTTGCAAATAAACTGATGCACCAACAAATAGCAATTGCTTCAATTAGACCCATCAATATTCCAATTATCCTTGATATTAAGCCTGGCTTTTTCTTAGTAAGTTTGAATATAAGCATTATTATGAAATATATAGCGAATAGAACGATTAGACTTCCTAATAAAATACAAATAAAAGCAAGACCTAAACAGATATAACTAGAAGCGGTTGAAGCTATCACATCTCCGACGTTGACTGTGATATTGCTATCTGCAACAGACATTATTTCCTTCGTAAAGATTTCTCTTAATGATTCAGGTATGCCGGCTTTTGTATAGGCTTCTAAAATGATGGATTGTCCGGCTTCACTTTTTATTAATGCGGATAATTGATCTTTGTTAGCTTCGGGATAGGCATCTCCGATTCTATCGAAAATGAAACTATAAAAATATTCTCCCACTTGTCCATTTTTAAATATTGGAGATAACGCATCACAAAGCAATAATGCAAGTATGATAGAAAGGGCTACTATACCGAATTTAAATAATGTTTTTAATCCGCCTTTTAGAAATCCAATTAACGCTGATAAGGCAAAAATCAACGCAAATCCAAGTGTAAACCAATCAAATTCCATGTTTTTAGAATACGTTTTATGTTTATTTTTGTAAACTTAAAAATAAATAAAATAAGTATTTTTGTTTTTCTTGCATTTTTTCATACTCTTGAACTCGGCCTGTATAAAAACTATTATTGTTTCACTTTAAGGAGTTTCTTATGGGAAAAGAAAAGAAAAACAAAGAAGGCGAACAACTTAAGAAGAAGACTAAAAATCTTTGGGGCGAATTTAAAACTTTTATAACTAGAGGCAATATCCTAGATATGGCTGTTGGTGTCATCATCGGTGGCGCCTTTAACGCAATTGTTACGGCTTTGGTTAACATTTTAATGAGCGTTTGTACTTGGGGCGTTCCAGGTGGTATTAAAGGATTAATTACAGTCCTTCCGGCTTCTAATCCCGCCCAAGAAGGAATTGTCGGGCAAAAATTTTCAACTGGTGAATTAACTAATAAGGTAATTGAGTTTGCAAAAGAATCAGGCGCTACAATTGATGCGGAAAGCAATACTTTCGTTCAATGGAAAGATTCTCTTCTTGGCTTATATGAACTACATGGCACGACTTACGTTTATAAGCAGTCTGCTTTCATTGACTGGGGTACATTTATTAACGCAATTATTTCATTCTTGATTATCGCTTTAACTTTATTTGTCATCGTTAAAGTCAGTAAATATTTAGCTAAGCGCAAAGCCGAATACCAAGCCAAATTACAAGAAGAATATTATCAACGCCATCCGGAAGAAAGGCCTCTTCCTCCAGCTCCACAAGAAAAGAAACCTACTACTGAGGAACTCTTAACTGCCATTCTTGCGGAAATGAAAAAAGAAGATAGCAAAAAATAGTCGAACTGTGAATGAATTAGAGCCTGCAATAACGGCTCTTTTTATTTCTTTAAGTCCTGTTAAGTTGTAATATTTTTTTATGCCTAGAAGAATTAATTTTGAATCCATAGAAAACTTTCGCGATTTAGGTGGCTATGAATGTCGCTACGGAGAAACTTCCTTTGGGGTTATTTACCGGTCTGCCTCTTTATCTTATGCAAGCAAAAATGATGTTGATAAAATAGCATCACTAGGCATAAAAACCATTATTGATTTACGCGATGATGAAGCGAAAGCAAACTTGCCTGATGCGACAAGCAAAGATAATAGGTTTAAAACAATTTATTTGCCAGTTAATGGCAACGGTAGGATTCCTACTTCCTATGAAGATGGTATTTCTAGCTATCTAGAAATGCTAGAGGATCCTTTTAAAGCTAGAAATATTTTTAAAGCAATTTTAAACGAACCTAAACCTTTGTTATTTCATTGCACGGCAGGAAAAGATAGAACAGGCTGCTTTGTTATGATGCTTCTTTTGCTAAATGGCGTTGATTTTGACGATATTAACGCTGATTATATGGCTTCTTTTCCATATTTGCCAAAAATGACGGAAAATACGAGAAAGTATCATCCGGAAGTGCCAAACATTGTTTTAACACCTAATATCGATTATTTAAGAGATGTTTATAAAGCATTTTTAAATACATATGGAAATTTGGAAAATTATTTTGATTATATTGGCTTAACAGATGATGAAGTAATTGCTCTTTCTTCTATTCTTGGGAAACAGGAAAAATCTTGTGGTGCGGTCGTTTTTAATGAAAATAAAGTATTAGTCGAACATATGGGTTTAGGGCATTATTCGCTTCCAAAAGGACATGTTGAATCGTTTGATAAGGATGAAATAGCTACAGCTAAAAGAGAAATAAAAGAAGAGATAAATTTAGATGTTTCTATTATTGATGGATTTAAAGAATCTATTTTTTATTCTCCTAACGATGGCGTTTTTAAAGAAGTGGTATTCTATATTGGGTTAGCCAAAGAAAAAGAATTTAAAGTCGATAAAATAGAGGTTAATGACGCCTATTGGCTTGGCATAGAAGATTGTATGCGTGTTCTTTCTTTTGATTCTGATAGAAAAATAGTTAAAAACGCCTATGCCTTTTTAAAGAAAAAAACCAATTTATAAGAGTTATTTATATATTTTATTGAATATATGTTTGGCATATTCTCTTGCAATGTTAACGCCGCTATATTTTTCAATTCCTTGGAAGAAGGCATTAGAGTTGGCTTCACAAAAAATCGGTTCGTTATTATTTCCTATTAATATATCTATTCCGGCATAATCTAACTCTAATAATTGCGATACCTTTTCAGCCATTTCAATATAAGGGTTTTCAATTGGAATAATTTGTGCTTCGCCTCCTAAAGCGATGTTTGATCTAAAGTCCCCGTTTTTGCTTATCCTTTTCATTCCGGCTACATATTTACCGCCTATGGTAATTATTCTAAAATCTTGGCCAAATGAAGAATTAATAAATTTTTGGAATATATGAGGCGCGTGTATTAATTTTTGCTCCATTTTTTCTAATTCTTCACTGTCTTTTATTAAAAATACGCCCTTTCCTAAAGAGCCGTAGTTGGTTTTAATAATTAGAGGGAACCCCATATTGGTTGATATTATTTTTAAATAATCTTTATCTATGATTTCGGTGTAGTTAAGTGGAGCGGATTCGGTATATGGAAAATTGATTCCTTTATTTTTTAAAGCCAAATATGTTTTCATTTTATCGTCGCATATAGCAATTGAGCTTGATTTATTGAATAAACGATATCCTTCTTTTTCTAAGGCATCTGCAATATAGGGATCTTTATCTAAATATAAAATGAAATCATAATTATCTTTTTTTAGAAGTGAACAGTTAACCCCGATCCCTTCTTTTAAATCGCCGGATTTTTTTAAGTCTAATGTTACATCAAAAAAAACGAGCTCTTCTTTCATTCGACTATAGAAGTAACTAACTTGGGGGTAAGTTATGAAATTATTTACGATTGCAAGACCCTTTTTCATATTTACGCTTATAAGGATAATAAGGAAAATAAAAAAATTAAAGTGTACATAATTATGGTAGAATAATGACATGAAAACAAAAATTATACCTATTACCACTTTGCGTGATACATCAAAAATTGAAAAACTAGTGAAAGAAAACGAAGGCCCAATCTTTGTAACTAAGAATGGTTTTGAAGACATGGTCCTTATGTCTAATAAATTTTTCGATGATAATTTTTCTTTCTTTTCTGCTGAAAGAAAAGAAAGTTACGAAAACAATTTGCCTCTTAAGCAAGATGATGGTTCTTTTTTTGGCTTTGTT
>DOQE01000047.1:7068-16183 GCA_003512585.1 Bacillota bacterium
TGTTAGAGTAATGTCTCCCTCTATTGAGGTAGAAGTCTCCAATGTTTCTTACAATGTGGAACAGGTTAAAAAAGCATTGTTACGGGCGAAAGAAAAGAATGCATCTATTGTTAACTTTCAAGAATTAACATTATCTTCCTATACTTGTGGCGATTTTTTCTTAACGGATTCTCTTCTTAATGCATGCTTATCCGGCTTAAAGGAGCTAGTTTCTTTTAGCAAGACAATAAACATTGCCTTTACTATTGGTTTGCCTTTAATGGTTAATAATTCTTTATATAATGTTGCCGCTTTTATTTATAAGGGGAGAATTTTGGGTATAGTTCCAAAATTGAACATTCCGAATTATTCAGAATTCTATGAAAAAAGATATTTTCAAGAAGGGCCTATAAATCCTTTTAAAATCACTATTGCCGGACAAGAAACTTTATTTGGCTCAAATTTAATATTTGTAGATGAAAAATATCCTAACTTAAAAATTGGAATTGAAATATGTGAAGATGCTTGGGTTCCTAATTCCCCTTCTATTGGCCTGTCTTTGTCTGGTGCAACCTTAATATTAAACTTATCATCTAGCAATGAGGTGGTGGGGAAGGCAACTTATAGGAAGCAGCTTATTTCTTCTACTTCGGCTAAGTTAATTTGCGGTTATGTTTATTCGGATTCTGGGCGTGGGGAATCAACAACCGATCTTGTTTTTTCTTCTCATCAATTAATTTATGAAAATGGATCTTTATTAAAAGAGAGCAAATTATTTGAAAGTGAAGATGCTATAGCGGATATAGATTTGCAACGTATTGTTAATGAAAGACGCAAAATGACTTCTTTTCAAAATAATCTGCATAACAATTATAAATATGTCGTTTTTGCGTTTGATTTAGAAAATAATGATAAATTATTTCGACATTATTCTAGAAATCCTTTTATTCCAGAGGGGAAAGAAATTGATTTGGATAGGGTGAATTCAATTTTACAAATGCAAGCCCATGGATTAATGAAACGTCTAAAAACAGTTGGCCAAAAAAAGGTAATTGTTGGCTTAAGCGGCGGGTTAGATTCTACTTTGGCCTTACTTGTTGCTGTTGAGGCATTCAAGAAAGCAAATTATTCTTTAGACGGCATTTTGGCTGTTACTTTGCCTTGCTTTGGAACAAGTAAGCGAACCCACGATAATGCTAAACGGTTAGCTGAGTCGCTTCATGTTAGCTTTAAAGAGATTAATATTGGCAAAAGCGTCGTTCAACATCTCAAAGATATAGATCATGATATGGAAAATCATAATGTTGCATTTGAAAACGCCCAAGCTAGAGAACGAACACAGGTATTGATGGACTTGGCAAATGACTCAAATGCCTTGATGATTGGCACGTGTGATTTAAGCGAGCTATGTTTGGGCTGGTGTACCTACAATGGCGATCATATGTCCATGTATGGTGTTAATGCATCCATTCCGAAAACATTAGTTAGATACCTTTGCCAAGGTTATGCAAAATTAAATAAAGATGTGTCTACTTTTCTTCTTGATATAATCGATACTCCTATTTCGCCTGAATTGCTCCCTTTAAAAGAGGGGGAAATTGCCCAAAAAACAGAAGACCAAATTGGGCCTTATGAATTACATGATTTTTTCATTTATCATTATTTAAGGTTTGGCTATTCTCCTTCTAAGTTGTTTTATATAGCTAAAAATGCTTACACGGGTCAAATAAATGAAAAGGAAATAAAAAAATGGCTTAGAGTTTTCTTTTCTAGATTTTACCATAATCAATTTAAGAGATCTTGTTTGCCTGACGGTGCAAAGGTGGGGTCTGTTGCTATTTCTCCCCGTGGTGATTTGCGTTTACCTAGCGATGCTAATGTTGATGACATTTTAAAAGAGATAGATGCAATACAAATTTAAAAATAGTAGTAAAATAAGACAAACAAAAGGAGATTAATATGGCTGACAAAACAAAGGTTTATCACATTTCAAAAAGAAGTGATGGCAAATGGACTATCAAATTTGCTGGAGGAGAGAAAGTAATTAAAACTTTTGACACTAAAGTAGAAGCTATGAAATACGGAGATTCTTTAGCGGAAAACCAAGAAGGCATAGTTTTGGTTCATGCTTCAAAAGGGAAAAACGCTGGAAAGATTCAAAAACAAAACGGCGCCGGGAAAAATATCAAATAATTAAAGATGGAAAAAGTAGCTTTATCTAAAGAAGACAATTTTTGGCTGGAGCTTTTTCGCTTTTTGGCCGTTGGGCTATACGGCACTTTAATTGACTATATTGTTGAAGTTTGGTGCACGTCCTTGTTTTCTTCTTGGATTAGCGGTAACGATTCTCATTTTATAGCCTTTATAATTCAATTTTTAATTAGTTTGATAGGCTTTGTTGTTGCTACCCCTTCAACTTGGTCTCTATCTGCTATTTGGGCATTTAAAAATAAAGGCGATCAGAATGAAACTAAATCGATAAAGGGTGCCTTTAAATTTACTGGTTTTGCTTTTTTAGGCTTATTAGGCGGCGCGCTTATCCAATTGCTTGGGTACATGGTTTGTTTGGAATGGAGCGGTTTAAATATCAATATTCTGGATATTGATTTTTCCACTTTGTTTAATTCTTCCATTAACGTTTTCTTGGCTTTTACAATCGTATTTGTATTTAAAACTGGTTTTACTACGATCTTTAATTACGTTACAAGGAAATTTATTCTTTATAAAGCGAAGAAGTAAGGATATCAATCCACGTATATTTCTTTTATTTCATTGAAATGCGCTTTGCATTCATAACTAGGATCTTCGTAATGGGAAATCATATCTAAGATAATGTTTTCCGGGACCCATTTTTCTTTTGGGCGTAATTTGTTTCTTTCTAAACAAGCTGAATAATCATGGAGCTTTAATAAAATGAGCTCAAAATAATCAAAGTTCTTTAAATGCCTAATGAAATACAATCTTCTTTCATCATAAAGCATGGTTGTATCAAATATAACGGTGACATCATCGCTTTTATTTCTATATTCTTCTGCTCTTTTTATCATTTCTTTATAAACATAGAGCATATTATAATTTGGCGGGAACTTATCATAGCCGCCATACATGTCTTTTCTGACTTCATCGGCTGCGATTACTTTAACAAGTTCGTTTGAATTGGCCTTTTTGTAATTGTTAGAGAAAGTGGATTTCCCTATCGCCGCTGGTCCACATACTAAAATTAATTTACTCACATGGAAGATTTTACTTATTGAAATAGACAAAATCATTAATTAATTCTTTTTTTGGATTAATTTAATGTAAAAAAGAGTTAAATAATTTGTTAATTTTACTTATTGATATTGAAAAAGTATTTTATACCCATAAAATTAAGCCATGGATAATTATACAAGAGCCCAAGAAGACTTCGTTGAAGCTTTATTAATGCTAGAGGAACAAGGGCTCCCTCTGGAAACTACAAAAGTTGCACGCCTTCTTAATGTTTCTAAACCGGCCGTTCATCAAATGGGCCACGAATTAATCGATAAAGGGCTTATTACTAGAAAAGACTATGGCGATATGACTCTTACTGAAAAAGGTAGAGAACTTGCCAATAGGATTTTAAAACGTCATGAAGTTTTAAAAGAGTATTTATTGAATTTGGGCGTGAGCCAAGATGTTGCAGAAGAAGATTGCTGCAAGATCGAACACGTTATTTCTAATGAAACTTTTGAAGCCATTAAGAAAACATTAAAAAAATAAAGACTATTTTTCTAAAGATAAGAAATGATTTATAGCTATTCCTTTATTAAGGCTTGCTTTTGCTTTTTCTATATTTTTCGCTAGCCCCATTTCTATTAATAAAGAAGAATTATTATCAATGATTGGCCCTATAAGTTTGGATTTTATGGTTTGAATTGTTTTTGCTGTTTCAAATTCTTTTCTTGTTTCGTCTAGTTCTAAAAAAACATCTACTAATACAAGTATACTATCTTCGATTTCTATGAAGTCTTTTTTATTGATTTTTTGACTATCTAATAATTCGAAAAATGTTTTTCCACCTTTAATCTTTTCTTCTTTTAATCCAAGGCATTCTTTAATATTTTCAAAATAGGACTTTTCTTCCTCTTTTGTTTTGGAATATAAGCCCATTGTTGATTTAAAAAGATCAAAAAAGGAATGTAGACAAGGGGTAAAATTCTCTTTTTTAGAGTATTTCGCAATCAAACAATTGATTTTTTCACAGCTTTGTTTTATCTCTTCGAAGTTATAGTACACGGGTTATGCCTCAAATTAATAATATTTATTTTAGACTATTAATGATAAATGCACATAGAATTATGAAAATATTGATTTCTGTAGTAGAGTAATTCCATGAATGAGTTAAAGACTAGAATAGGAATAGTAGGTGCCTCTAGCGGTGGTTTGTTTTTATCTTTATTACTTTCAAATCGAACCGATTTAGAAATAATCGTTTTTGATAAGAATGAAAAACCGGCTAGAAAATTAAATGCGACAGGCAATGGGCATTGCAATATTTTGCCAGGCCAATTAAACGCGGCTTGCTTTAATAATGCTGCATACATGGGTGTCCTAATTGATAAATATCCTTTGGATAAACTTGTTTCTATTTTGTCTGATTTAGGCATTCGCTTATTTAAAAAATCAAATTTATATTATCCACTTTCTTTTTCTTCTAATGCCCTTTCTTCCTATTTAATAAATAAGTGTGTTGATAACGGAATTAAATTTCAATTGGGCGAGGAAGTTTTAGACTATGAAAAGAAAGACGATGGGGTTTTATTAAAAAGCGATAAAAAAACTTACATTTTTGATAAGTTAATTTTTTCAACAGGTGGAAAAAGCCAAAAGAATTTTGGAAGCGATGGCTCTTTATTTCCTTTATTTAAATCAAAAGGTTATAAAATTTCCCCTCTTCGTCCTAGTTTATGTCCTATAAAGATAAAAGAAAAAGTAAAAAGCTTGTCTGGAAAACGTCATTTAGCAAAGGTAACAATCCATATAAACGGCAAAGAACAATATTCTGAGCAAGGAGAAATTCTTTTTAAGGATGATGGGTTATCCGGGATAGCTATATTTAATTGCTCATTTTTCTTGAATGAAAGTAACATTAAGAATTCTTTAATCAAAATCGATCTATTCCCATGGATGAGCTTAGAAGAATTAAGCAATTGCTTTTCTTCTATCTTTAATTGTAACAAAGCTTACAATTTTGGCTCGATTTTGGAAAAAGAAATCGCTAATTACCTTCTTGCGTTATTAAAGAGTTATAACAAGCAAATAAATGCTAAAAATATGGCGTTTCTTTGCAAAAACCTTATATTTCATCCGATTTCACCATATGGTTTTGAAAATTCTCAAGTTACTAGAGGTGGATTATCTATTGAAAACTTTAATGAAAATTTGGAATCAAAGATAGAAAAAAATGTTCATTTTATTGGCGAGATGATCGATATCGATGGAATGTGTGGTGGCAATAATTTGGCTTGGTGTTTATTATCCTCGCTGCTGGTTTTTGATAGTATTTGATTATTTGTTTAGTTTTCTATTAAGCAAAATGCCTGGTCTTAAAACAAAACTTTGATTGACTATCTTTAAAAGATAGACTTTAATTAATAACGTTGCTTTAAGCTACTTTTATAAAACTATCTTTTTGAGGTTAGAAATTATGGATTCAATTAATTCTCCGCGCAGCTATTCGACCATGAGACCGATAAATGCGTTTTTGTTTTTCCTCCTTATGGCTGGATTTGGTGCCCTAGCGATTTATTTTGGCTTTCTATTAACTCCATTTATTTGGAATGGGAAAGGTGCCGTTATTGAATTGCCAGACATGAGTTATGCTTTGGTTCTTATGCTTGGTGCTATCGGCATTGCCGGATTTGTTATTTCTTCTTACGGATTTGTTGTTTCGATTTTATCTATTGTAAAAAGAAATGATAACTATACTGTTAAGGCTTTTGCTTCTTATATTTCAATTGGATATGTCCTTTGTATTGCTTTGCTTTTAAATGCTGTTTGGCTTTATAGGCTTACCACTACAAATTATGGGTATAATGAATTTGGATTTGTGATTACTTTATATGTAATTGCCTTAATTGTTTTGCTTATCGCCACTAATGTTCCATTGGTAAAACTATATGGAGAGGAAAAGAATAGCGGAAAAACAATGAGAGTCATAACCGGGGCTGCTGCCGCTATTAACTTTGGTATTGCTCTTCCTTTCTTCCTTTCTTATTTAAACGCTGTCAATGTTGGCATCTTTAACTATTCTAGTGTTGTCACGATGAAATTCGGCATTTATGCCCTTATTGCCTTTATTGCATTCATTCTTTCTTTTTCTTCCTTTATTGTTTTCGGCCAAGCCGATAAAAAGAATGAAGAATCCGTTTTAGGCTTCTCTTTATTTGGTGTTACTTCTTTAGCTGATGCAGGTGCTTTAATAACTTGTGGTGTTTTTGCTCAAATTTATTCTGATAAGAAGGTTAGTTTCATGGCTAAAAAAATCGGTGAAGTATTTGAATATTCCACTGAATTTGCCATCATGTCTTATATAATTGGGATTTTGTTATTTATTGGAGTCGTCTTTGTTGTTATTTATTCTTTGACCCCACATAAAAAGAAAACTGCTGAAGTTAATTTTTAATTAATTCTTTTGTTAAAATGATTGCGTCCTTAGTTGGGCGCTTTTTATTTGTTCAAGAAATTTTTGTCGACTTTTATTATTTCGTCATATAAAGAAATTACTTCTTCACTTGGCTCTTCAAATTGTTTGCTTAGTCTTTCCATTACTTTGTTTGGCACGATTCTTCCCTTTTCTCTTTGCTTGTTTTGAATTTGACATTGTTTAAAAGAAAGAGGGAATAAAACTAATACGTGTTTATCAAATTCCTTTGTATTTTCGTAATAATATATTCTGAACTTATTTTCTAAATTGGTAGCATCAGCGATTACATAGCAATCTTTATTGTTTCTTGACGCTTCTTTAATTCTTTCTAAAAATGTTTCCCATACCAGCTTTTCATTTGAAAAATTTTGAGCTGCCCCGAAAAGTTCCATTCTAATTTCGTCACTTGAAACAATGTAGACGTTTTTATGTTCTTTTTTGAATTTAGCAGCCCAAGTAGATTTCCCAGAGCCGGGAATTGCTGATAATAGGTAAAAAATTTTCATCAACATATCCTAAACTTTTAGATTAATCTTTTCATCTATTTATATTAACTTTTAAAAGTTTTATATTTCCGTTATTATGAAATCTTTAATCTAGGCTATCTAGATATGGCCTAGGGCTATCTTCCTCCCATATGGTAGCTCCTTTTAATGTGGGCTTTTATTAGAAGGGTTATAGAGCAAATCGATGGCCTAGTGTTAGATGCACTTTTATGGATCTTTATCTTTAACCGGTAAAGGATATGGATGTGATAAAAGCAGTGAAAAAGGTTCTTAAGAATATAAATACTACTTTTGTTTTTACTTTTTTTCTTTCTTCGCCTATGCAATTGCTGAATCTAATCCTTGCTGGTGCAAGGTTGCTATTGCTCCTATTAGGTTTTTCTTTCTTTTTATATTACTTTTATAAAGCAGAAGGAATATCGTTAGAAAAATTTAGAGATAGTCAATATGCATCAGCATAATTTGAAATATAGTCAAACAAAATGCCTCTATTGTTGGAGGCGTTATTGGATACTAGGCAGAAATTGGTGCAGTCTCTTCTATAGTTGAGGCTAGTGTACAATAGAAATAATTAATCTATTCATCAAATTGAATGTGCTTTGGAATATTTTTTTAGTATTAAGTAGCGACTCTGTTGATAGGCGTGTTACGATTCCTTGCATGGAAAGAAACAGTATAGGTACAACAAGGGCATGTGTTTTTTGCTTATGCTAAATATATTGAACCCATTAGGTAGAATATGGTTTCTTTTGATAATGTGGTTTAGCAATGAAAATTAATGGCGAGTCTCTTTCTTTTGTCTATAAAGAAATTTTATTGGGATGTTTAGTTAAAATTTAAAATAGGCTTTACTTTACTTTGGCGCTTTGTTTTATGGTTTCCTAGTCAAATAGGTTTTTTGATTGGCGAAGGTAGAATATTTAGAAACTGTCATGTCACTCCTTTTGCCTTGATTATCCTTGCGACCTTAGAAGAGTTTTTTATCGATCACTAGCAAGATAACAATAAGTATTTATAAAAGGATTAGGACTAAAATGGATTTGTTATCCCGCCTTATTGATTCAAGGAAATCTATCTGGACCATGATTCCTTTAAAGTGGCTATTCATATAGGGAGGATAGCCAAAATTGGCATGGCTGCTCTTGCCTATCTTGCATTTGAAACAATCGCATTCTTTTGGTTTCCCCATCCTTTTTGCTTATAAGACTACATACAAACCCAACTTGGGGAGATTAACTTGCCCTTCCAATATGCAAGGCATACTGCCGATAGCGATGCATCGAGGTTATTGATTTAGGCCGAAAGAAGGGTTTTAAGGAAATTGAATCCAGTTTAAGAATTCATAATGGCAAATTTATCTTTATTACCATGGTTTACCCATTTATAGATTTTTGTTAAAATTTATGACATGGACGAATACATTCAAATAAAGAACAAAAAATTTGTGCTCACTTCCACTAAAGCTGTTCACGAAGACCATTCAACTTATATTTGTACTTGGTCAAATAGAATTTATTTGCTTCGAACGTACAAAACGGGATTTGAAAAGGCTTTGGCGGATTATAAAGAATTGAAACACGCCGGCATTAATATGGCTAAAATGTGTTTTCATGATGATATTAACCATGTTATTGTTTTTGATTATTTTCCCGAGGATGATTGTTTGAAATCTCTTTCAAAAGGACCACTTGATAATAAATATTTTGATGCTTTGTATGCTCTTTATAGATTTGCTAGGTTTTCTAAAGTTGCATTGGATTGGGAACCACAAAATTTTATGTTAAGAGGTAACCAAATGTTTTATTTGCCTACTAAATGGTCAAGGCTTAACGAAGAGAATAAGTTAGAAAAAGAAGGAATAAGGTCATGGTTTCTTGGGAAGGAAGGAAGGGCCTTGCTTACTAGAAAAGGGTATGATGTATCTTCCTTGCCAAGCTTAAGCGAGGCGGAAGTAAATAAGGCC
>DOQE01000006.1:0-3001 GCA_003512585.1 Bacillota bacterium
TTTTTATGTCTTCAATCCCCCCTTGATACGTACACCGCGACAAGGATAAAGGAACTTCGAAATCAAGGTTCGTTAAAAAATGCTTAGATAATATATTTAGACTTTTGAAAGAGACAAACCCAAGCCCGAGGTCAACGTTCGAGAGCGCTGTTAAATATATATCAACCATTTTTAAATAGATTGAAAGAAGGGCATATTGACTTAAGCAACAATTCCGCGGAAAGAGGCATTAAGCCTTTCGCAATCGCAAGGAAGAACTTCCTTTTCTCGAACTCCAAAAAAACGGCGCCGAGTCCTCAGCAATGATCTTTTCAATCATACAAGCCGCCATTGCTAATGGACTGAAGGCAAAAGAGTATCTAAAAAACCGATAACTGAAATTCAAGATAACCCAATAGAAGAGGAAATGAAAAAAACTTTTGCCATAGAATATTCAATTCTAATCCGATTCCATCCGAATTTATTCAAACAAATTAAAATTTACGCTTGCCTAAAAAAACAAAAAAATGGTAGACATTGCCCATCACCTTCATTCTTTGCGAGTGTAAGCACTAGTAGCATTGTAGCAAATTTAGCACCCCTACTTTTAATCGTCTAAATTTTA
Source organism: Bacillota bacterium (assembly GCA_003512585.1). Classification (GTDB taxonomy): domain Bacteria; phylum Bacillota_I; class Bacilli_A; order RFN20; family CAG-826; genus Alloenteromonas. The sequence goes on from DOQE01000006.1 coordinate 605, forward strand.
GCACCTTTTAGTATCCTTAATGTAACTCTTATACGAGTTTTCTAATTGCAAATATTATCACCAATTTTATTAATGGCTCTTCTATTTAAATTAAAATTTTAGCCCAAGAAAAAACCAACAAAATCATTAAAGACTATTGTAGGGAGATTTTATTACTTTCTTAAATATATTTTCATCGTATTAAAAATTTTTCCAGCAATATTTTTTCATAAATCCAAATATTTCGCCATTATCTCTGCCTTCATAATAAATAACTAACATTTTCTTAAATTCAGGAACTTTACTTTCTGGAATAACTAATAATCCTGCTCCTTTTGAAATTAAAAAGTGGTTTGCAAATATTACTGATGCTCTTTTATTTCCATCATTAAAAATTTGAGTTTTCATGCAATATAAACAAAGTTCAATTGCTATATTAACTGGATCATCGGTTTTATTTAATATTTTTTCAATCTTTTCTTTGACAACATTTTCCATTGGCAATGGCGGAATATAAGATGTTCCTCCAATTGTTACGGGAACACACCTAATTCTGCCACCGTAAGTATAAAATCCCTCATTCACAAGACTAGCTATATAGCAAAGGATTGAATAACTTGATTTGGATGCTATTGCATCTTTATCCATAATAAATTCCCAGGCATGTTTTAAATTTAATATTTTTTGTAAATCAGTTGGAGTCATTCCACTAACTTTTCCATTTTCAATAATTGTTTCGGTATCAGGAAACGTAGTAGCGATGCCTTCAAGAATAGCTTGATCATATATACTTGATTTCATATTGGCTCTAGCAAAATCAATATTTAATAATACCCTAGAGGATAATTCTTGTTCAGCATAACCTAGCTTTGCTAATTCATTATTTATTTTTCTAATTTGCTTCTTATATTCTTTCGCATCTTTTAATAACCTAGAAATTGAAGCAAAAAGTTCATCTGAATATAAATCGACATAGGTAGATGTATTGCGACCTAAAACACGTTTTCTAATATAAAGATATTTTTTACCATCTCTATCTTTTATTTCAATGGATCCATCATATGGAATCAAATTTAATCTCGCATTAATTTCCGCTCTTTGTTCTAATAATGTTTGAATTTGTAAATATTGATTATCCATATAAATCTCTCCTTTAGGGTGAATTTTTATAATAATTATATAAAATTGCACCCCAAAAGTCTAATTGCTGAAATAGAAAGATCGTTTTAGAACTTATCTTTCTATATTAGATATTTATTAAGCATAATACCCATAGGGAATATTTAAGGTTGAAATAACACTGAAAATAAAATCTATAGTGTTTTTTCAAATGTTATTGACCTATTAAATAAGTGTCTAGTACCCATTTTTATAGCTATTGTTTCGATGAATCCTTTTCAAAGAGAGATACAAAAACTTTGGATACTGTTTTTCTAGATATTCCTACTTCAGCAACCAAAGAATCATATATGTAATGCTATAATTATTAATTGAAGCATAATCATTTTCTCGTTATCGGTTAATTCATCGAAAGATTTTTGCCACTTGACATTTTTTTAGGAAATTTCTTATTGAATAGAATAATTGCTTTAAAATATGTTTCATGAATACCAAATATGCTTATGAAATAAATAGGTATTATTTGTTAATCATTAGATCTTTATTCCGTAAATATTTGATATTGTTCCGATATTTAAAAATAAACATTTTCAAAAATAAATAATAGGTGATGTTTTTATTTACTATAAAAATAACTAAAATCTATGAATTAATGATTTAGTTAAATACTTCTTTTCAATTTTTTGAAGATATGGCCTATCTTATAAATATCTTTTCAAATCTATCAATATTATTTTTCAACTTGACGTTTGACTCTTTTAGAGTGAGCCACGATATACGAAGGAGGTATTTTTATCATGGCAAGGGGACAAGCTGAAGCCGAGACGGAATATCGCCTTGCAGTTCTTCTTCTAAATGATTTATTAGAAAAAGGCAAAATAGCAAAAAGAACTAGCTCAAGTAGCCTCACTAGAAAAAATAAAAGTAGCGGCTCATTGCGAAGTTTCTAGTGAAGCAAAGGGGCAGCTTAATAGTTTATCGGTTCAAAAAATCTTTCGATGAGCCATTTGCTTCTCATTCGTATTGGACTAATGATGGCATTTATTATGATGAAGGTCGATTAGGACCAAACCTAAGAAGGCGAGCGGGTTTCAATAAAATGGTTGATGATGCCTTGGCTATATTGACCTATCGAACCGCTTCTTTTCGATGGCAACACATAGGTTACTATTCCTTTGAGGTAATCGCCCATCGGGCAGGAATGCATTGACTCGATGTTGGAATTGAATGAGCAAGACTCGTCGATGCCGAGCAATGATAAAATATTGATGTCTATGGTGACAGTCCTCCTTATTGTAG
>DOQE01000006.1:3042-3204 GCA_003512585.1 Bacillota bacterium
ATCTCGTCTAAATTTGTGGGTTGCCACGTCATAAAAAAGGATTCCACACACGGAAACCCCAGGTTGACCATCCAAAAAGTGAAGAACCAACAAAAAAAGATGGTAGACATTGTCCATCACCTTCATTCTTGACAAGTGGCGCGCCCGGGGGGACTCGAACCC
>DOQE01000107.1 GCA_003512585.1 Bacillota bacterium
AAGAAACGTTATTTAAAGCAGAAATAAACTTATCGAGAAGTTCATAATTCCACGGAGTGCGTTTCTCAATAGCCATATCTACTTGTTTTTTATCATACGGGTTCATGCTTACAAAAGAAAAATCCATATCGAAAAGTTCAATGTCTTCTGAAAGACCGATGGAATTTAAGAAACGGATCATCTTTTTTTGCATATGCTAACCTCAAATAACTAGCGACACGATATCTTTTATTGTAACAGCAATCATAAGCCCAAATAATAAGACCATTCCTAAAATAGACATAATTGATTGCACTTTGGCAGGAACTTTTTTCTTACTTATCCCTTCAATCGCGGTAACTAGTAATGCCCAGCCATCTAAAGCTGGGAATGGCAAAAGATTAAAGAAAGCTAAATTAATGGAAATTAATCCGGCAAAAAAGAAGATATTGGCAGCGCCTCCACTTGCTTGAAGCGATGGCAATGCAGCAGTCATGCCGACGATGCCAGATACGTTTTTTAAGCCTTCTTTTGTAAATAAAGAAGCAAAGCCTTGAACGACTGCTCCACAAGCAGTCGGAACATCACTTGCCCACTTGCTCCAAGCCTTATTCCATCCAAGCCAATTTTCAATTTTCCTTATGCTATTGCCAGAAGGAGAAAGAGCCTTATTTTTTACTTCCAAATTCAAATTATACTCTAAGCAAGCATCATCATTTAAAACCGATTTGTCATCTATTTTACTCACTGGAGCAAAACAAAGCGATAAACTAACTTTTGTCCCATCAACTGAATTAGAAAAATCAAAAGCCTCGATAGATAAATCCGGCAAATAGTTTATGCCAAGATTTTTTAGTTCAGGAGAAGGTTCTTCTTTTGATGCGGGATAAAATTTTAAAGAAGAAGATAAATCATGATCTTCTAGCAAGGTAGAAGGATAATAGGTAACTACATAATTGTCGGATACGTTATCTATTTTTGCATTTGTAGAAACAATGACTATTTGATTAGAATTTAAAGAAGCTGGAAAATATAAATAATAATCGGAAGCTTGGTATTCTTCTTTTTTATTATTATCTATATAAGAGCTTACCTCGCTAGAAAAACTAGTCGGGGCAAATAAAGCGGTAGTATTTGAATTAGAAGAAAGTTCGCCGCCATAAGCAAAATAATAATGAGGAAAAGCTATATCAGATACAAAAATCAAAACCAAGCCAAGAATAAAATTTAGTGTAACCCCCGCTACTAAAACCAAAGCCTTTTTCCATTTGGCCACTTTTTCTAATGAACGATTTTCAGGAGGTATTTCAAAGCCTTCTGGGACAACTCCAGGTTCTCCATACATCGAACAATATCCGCCTAACGGAATAGCCCTAATAGAAAAATAGGTCTCTCCTTTCTTTCTTTTTTTATGGAGCAAAGCCGGCCCAAAGCCAATTGAATATTCAAAACAATAAACATTAAAAGCTTTCGCCATGCCTAAATGACCCGCTTCATGAACGGAAATCAAGACGCCTAAAATTACAATGATTTCAAGAATTGACAAAAATATATTCAAAGCCTGTTCCATTATTTCCTCCTCCTAACATAGTCTTTAACAAATTGCCTAGATAATCTATCGGCTAACTTTACTTCATCTAAAGTGGGGTTATCGATAACCTTTAGCGAAGACAAGGCTAAGGATACAACCTCTTCAATTTCTAGAAAACCAATTTTATTATCTAAGAATGAATAAACCGCTTCTTCATTTGCCCCATTTAAAATGGCAGTAGCCGTTCCGCCTCTTTTAAAAGCAGCTAGGCATATGTTAACCGCAATAAATCTAGAAGGGTTAAATTGATGAAAATGGCAAGATGGCAAATCTTCGATTTTAGCTACATGTGTAGGCTTAAATTCAACATCACTTTCAAACAAAGCATATTCGATAGGCCCGTGCATGTCTGGATTAGAAACATCGGCAATAAAAGAACCATCTTTTAGCTCAAGCAAGGAATGAACTTTCGATTCATCATGCAAAATTACTTTAATGTTGCTTAAAGGGAAATCATATAGCCATTTGGCTTCGATAACTTCAAATCCTTTATTCATCATCGTTGCAGAATCAATACTAATTTTGGCCCCCATATGCCAGGTAGGATGATTTAATGCCTCGCTTGGGGTGACATTAGTTAATTCTTCTCTACTCTTCTTCCTAAAAGGGCCGCCGGAAGCAGTAATCCAAATGTTTTTAACATCTTCTTTTTTAACGCAAGAAAGAAGCTTTGCTATAGCTACATGTTCTGAATCAATTGGATATAGTTTGCCATGTCCTTTTAATAGTTCATCAAAAACAAATTTTCCGCCTACTACTAACGATTCTTTATTAGCAAGACAAAGAATTTTATTTTCTTTTAAAGCGGCAATAGAAGGGAAAAGTCCGGCAAAGCCAACCAAAGCATTGACAACCATGTCGCAAAGACATTCTTTAATAATTAAAATAAGCCCTTCATCCCCAAAATAAAACTTTATATTTGGATATAACTCTTTTTGTTTTGAATAGTCTTTTTCTTCTTGAAGGCAAACATAAGAAACAGAAGGGAATTTTTCTATAATCAAAGGAAGCTTGTTAACTTGATGTCCAATGGAAATTCCTTTTAGGGTAAACCTATCGGGATTATTTAAAATTATATCTAAAGTTTGTGACCCTATCGAACCGGAGGCACCTAAAAGCAATATATTTCTCATGCGAATAAGTTCCATCCATTAGAAATAAAAACAATGATTAGGGAAGTGAAAATAAAAGTGAATGTCAAGGAATCCGCTCTATCTAAAACCCCGCCATGGGCCTTAAATATTGTTCCATAATCTTTAAAACCAAAATGACGCTTTATTAAAGAAAAAGCAAAATCACCCAAATTTGCAACCAAAGGAATTGTTAAAGCCAGCAAAACTACCCACCACCAAGAATGAGAATAAGTAAAAATACAAATTGAAGGCAAAATAGGATAACCAAAATAATCACAAAGCAAAGCTAAGATAAGCCCACTTAAAGCGCCCAATATCCATCCTCCATAGAACCCTTCCCAGGTTTTATTCGGGGATACTCTTTCATTCATGTGGTGTTTGCCAAAAAATATACCGATAAAATAAGCCCATGTATCATTCATAATTGTTGTAAAACCAACAAAAAGGAACAAGATGGCCGAACCCCAATATTTAAAATAAGGATTTGAAACATCAACTCCCGCCTTTAAAAAGGAAGAGAAAGGATAATAACGAATAAAAAGCAAAGATTGGAAACCTATTCCTAAAAATAATGACATTCCAAATAAATACATGATGTCGTTTAAGTCAAACTCTTTATGGAATATCCCAATCAAACAATAAGAAAAGAAAGAGAAGATTATCATGTAAATAGATACGCTTAACCCCAAAAATTCTGGCTCTAAAGAAAAAGACCAGCTAGACAAATTACCAGCTTTAAATTCCAAATAAGAAGCTACATTACCTTTAATTACAAACCAAATAAAATAGGAAATATCGAATACGTATGTCAATAAATAGACATACCATGAATATTTTTTTCCGGTTGCATGGATCATTTCAAATATGGCAAGCAGAAAAAAGAAAGCAATGAAGGCAAAATAAAAATATCCGCCTAGCACTATGCAAGGAACGGCCAAGGAAATCAAAACAAAAGCTACTACAACCCTGCTAAGCAAAGATGCTTTCTTTTTCTCATCAAGTGCATTGATTTGTCTATTCATTTTTTAAACCCCCGAAACGTCTAGAACGATTTTGATATTCATCTAAGCAATCATAAAAATCCTTTTTATGAAAATCAGGCCATTTCACTTTTGTAAAAACAAATTCAGCATAAGCATTTTGATAAAGGAGAAAATTAGATAATCTTTCTTCCCCAGAAGTCCTGATCATTAAATCCACATCAGGTAAAGAAGATGTATATAAATAAGAAGAAAAAGATTTCTCATTAATTTCTTCTAAAGCAATTTTATTATCTTTATAATCTGAAGCGATTTGCTTACACGCCCTAACTATTTCATCTCTTCCGCCATAATTTAAACAAATATTAATAGTAAAAGAATCGTTGTTCTTTGTTCTTTCAATGGCCTGGCAGCATATCTTCCTTGTCTTTTCTCTAATTCTAGACAAATCGCCCGAAACCATTATTCTCGTATTTTTAGAATCTATATAATCGATTTCCTTATTGAAAAATTCTTCCAAATAGTCCATTAAATGGTCTATCTCTTCTTGCGGCCTATTCCAATTTTCAGTTGAAAAAGCATAAAAAGACATGACCTTGATGTTTTGCTGTAAACAAGCATCGAATATTTCGATTATTCTTTTGCAAGCCTCATGGTGGCCATAATGACGTGCAAGGCCTCTAAGTTTGGCCCATCTGCCGTTTCCATCCATAATAAAAGCAACATGCTGTAAGGGTTTTTCTAATTTAAATTCATTAACGTTCTTGTTCATCTTTATAATTATAAACCTTAAGAAGGTTTATTAAGCATTAGAAATGATTAAAGAATAAAAAATCCCTCTAAAAGAGGGAAAATAAAATATCCTAAATAATTAAATTGTCATTATTTCTTTTGTTTTATTAGCAATAATTTCATCAATCTTCTTATTAAAGGATTCGACTTCTTTTTGAATTTCTTCCTCAACTCTATCTTTATAATCATCGGACATCGAATCATCTTCTTTTAATAAAGATAGATAATCACGTCTAATATTACGAATAGAGACTTTAGCCTCATCTCCCATGGTTTTGGCTTTTTTGGCAATATCTTTGCGAATATCCTCGGTCAATGGAGGGACAACAATTCTAATTCCATCGGCTTCTATTTGAGGATTTATTCCTAAATTAGCAGAAGCAATGCCAGAAGCAACTGCTTTTAAATCTTCTCTTGAATAAGGCTTAACATAGAGTTGCCTTGGCTCAGGCATTGAAATGGAGCAAAGGGAAGTAATGTCCATTTTTTCTCCATAATAATCACATTTGACTCCGTTAAGCATGGAAGGATTGGCTCTTCCTGATCTTAATTTGGATAATCCCAAGGAAAGAGAGTCCACGCTCTTATTCATTTTTTCGCTAGCTTCTAAAGTGTATGCGTCCATAAAATAACCTCTTAATTACTATTTTATACTATTCTCTAGAAATTGTCGTACCTATATCTTCGCCTATTAATACTTTCATAAACGAAGAAGTGTCATCCATGTTAAAAACCCTAATGATGACATTGGTATTTTCTAGCATCGCCACGGCAGTCAAATCCATGACTTGGAGCTGTTTTTCCACGACTTCATGGAAGGCAAGTTTTTTAATTAAATGGGCATTTTTATTCTTTCTTGGATCTGAATCATAAACCCCATCAACACCATTTTTGGCCATTAAGATAGCATCGGCTTCGACTTCTAATGCTCTTAAGGTTGAAGTTGTGTCGGTTGTAAAATATGGGTTTCCTGTTCCACCGGCAAAAATAGTAACAATCCCTTTATCTAGATAAGTCATGGCCTTTCTTCTAATGTAAGGTTCGCAAACTTGAGGAACATTAATAGAAGACATGACCCTACAAGCGACACCATTATCCTCTATAGCGCTTTGGATAGCCAAAGCGTTCATGATAGTGCCAAGCATTCCCATATAATCGGCAGTAGAATGATCGATTCCGATTTTTTCGGCAAGACGTCCTCTCCAAATATTTCCAGCCCCAACTACAATCCCAACTTGAGTACCTGTTGATACGATTTCTTTAATTACCGATGCAACATTTTTTAATTTATTAGAATCATAAATAAGGGAATTCTTAGAATCCGAAAGACTTTCGCCTGATAACTTAATTATTACGCGTTTATAAATACTGTTCATTATTTTCTCCATTAAGGCAATTATATAGGTATAAAAGAGTATATGTATATAGAAAAAGGCCGTGTCAATGATGGCACGGCCTAAATCAACAATTATTCTTCGGTTTTCTTTTCAATTCCTTCACCAACGTGATAGATGAAGAATTTAACAATGGAAACACCGTTTTCTTTTAAAACTTGGGCAACTGTCTTTGTATCATCATAGACAAAGGGTTGTTCAAGTAAGCAAGAAGCGGATAAAACCTTAGCAACTTTATTCTTAACAATATTGGCTTTGACTTGTTCTGGCTTGTTGGCTAGCTTTTCATCGGTAGCAACTTCGTTTTTTGCAATTTCGGTTTCTCTTGCAACTACATCAGCCGGAACATCTTCGCTTGATAAATAGGAAGGATTGGCCGAAACAACATTCATGGCAAAGGCCTTATTTAAATCCCCGCAATCCTTGGATAACAATACCAAGGCAGAAATCTTGCCTTGCCCATGGCTATAATGTCCAAAGGCTTGTCCTTCAGAGGCAGTTAAAACCTCAAAACGACGTAAAACAAACTTTTCACCCATGGCAATGGTAGCTTCGGCAAACAAATCTTTTGTAAGTTCGCTAGCTTCTTCAATGCTAACTGGATTCTTTTCAAGGATTACTTGGGTAACCTTATCAACAAGATCATGGAACTTCTCGGAAGAAGAAACGAAGTCAGTTTCGCAGTTAACTTCAACAATGGCGGCTTTGTGGCATTTTTCGCAAACTTTGATATTTGTTAAACCTTCAGCAGCAACTCTACCTGCTTTAGAAGCGGCTTTGGCAATACCTTTTTCACGAAGGACATCGATGGCTTTTTCAATATCTCCATCAACTTCAAGAAGTGCCTTTTTGCAATCCATAATACCGGCACCGGTACGATCACGAAGAGCTTTGATTTGATCAATGGTAACAGCCATTTTTATTCTCCTTCTTTTTTATCGGTTTCTTTTTCGTCTTTTTTATCAGCGGTCTTTTCTTCGCCTTTTTTAACAGCTTCGCCTTTTTTGGCGGCAAAACGAGCTTGGCGTTCGGCTTGCATCTTGGCAAAGCGTTCTTCTCTAGCTTTTCTAGCGGCTCTAATGGCAGCGCGATGTTGTTCGGCGGCTACATCGGCGACGCGGATAGCATCGGCCATGGTGGCTTCTTCGCCTTCATCAACAGTATATGCAATTTCAGTTAATCCGCCATTTGTGCGAGCTTCGACAACGGCATCGGCC
>DOQE01000118.1:0-123 GCA_003512585.1 Bacillota bacterium
CATATTGAACCTTGCTTTCGCCATACTTCCATTTAGCGACTAGATTAACGCTTTCTGTTATCTCGGATGTAAAATCAAATTCAACGCCTTTATTATACCAACCATCGAATGTATAGGATTCAT
>DOQE01000118.1:143-4133 GCA_003512585.1 Bacillota bacterium
GGTTGGATCAGTGGGCTTGCTCATTACTTGGCCATATTCAACAGTCCTTGATTCTATGGCAGTCCCACCATTGGAATCAAAAGAAACGGTAGGAACTAGTTTAGCCACATACCTATCATCATCTTCAGTTAAAGAAGTGAAATAGGTAGTTTTGCTAAAGTCTCCGCCTTCTTCTATCTTTCCTTTAGCTGGTTTAGTTAAGGAATGTTCGCCTAAGCTAGAGCAATTAGCCCAAAATTCCTTTGAACCATGAGAAGTATAAGTGGGGTTAACTTCTGCATAGTGCTTCCAAAGCATGTTTTCTGGTTCGGTAGCATAAGTACCGATCCCATTTCCTAAAGCATTTTGACTAGCGATGACCCCAATAGCTCCTAAAGCTAGGACCCCCCCTGCCAAACCTAAGAAGAATCTCTTCTTGCGAGTATCCATAAATTTTTTCTCCTTCTTTTTTTAAAATTTTTTTCGTTTTTTCTAATCAAGAATAAGCACTTCGATAAGAGTTGCTCCCTTGCTTATAAAAAACGAATTAATTGATACAATTTCATTGTAAAATAGGAAAGGTAAGCGCTTCCATTTTTTTAAAAGACAATGTAAAAAATTAAGACAAATGTAAGCTTGAATGAGACTAAATCTAAAAGAAAAGCTTATTTTTCGCTAAGAACATACCTTAAATTTTAAATTTAATTGCATTTTTTATACTTGTAATAATTAGACATAATACTTTCGCTAAAATAGTAGCAGCAGCAAATTAAATTTTAGATACAAGAAATTTGCGTACAAAAGTTTGTTCGATTAAAATGAAAGGAAAGGAAAAATATGAGACTATTCTCTGCAAAAGATTACAAACAAAAAGAACCGAACTTACATGTTTTCTTTTATTCTAAGAATGGACTAGAGCCTTTACATACCCACGATTTCATTGAAATCATGTACATTAATTCCGGCAAGCTAGAACAAATCGTTAACGGAAAAAAATTCACCACCAAAAAAGGGGATCTCTTATTTCTTAATTATAATAGTACTCATTCTTTTAAATCCGTTCTCCCTTCTACTTATTACAACATTTGCTTCTATCCAGAGGTCATAGAAAAAATCATTACCCCGGAAAATGCTTTTGCCCTTCTTTCTCTATCTGCTTTTAACGATATTTCAAAAGATACAAACGAAGGAATAGTTTCTTTTAATCCAACCGAACAAAAGCAAATCCAATATATCTTTGAAAAAATGGTCGAGGAGCAGGCAAGGCGTTTGCCTAGATTTGACATAGTTAACGAATCGTATATGAACATTCTCATTACTTTGATTCTAAGAAAGATGTCTCTTCCCGATGAGCCGGAAAAGAATCCATGGAACGAATTGGCCGATTATATAACCAACAACCTAGACAGCGACCTTTCTTTAGAAGCATTGGCCAAGAAATGCTTTTATAACCCTTCTTATTTCTCTAGGCTATTTAAAAACAAATTCCATGTTTCCTTGGTTGAATACGTATCTAACAAAAGGATAGAAAAAGCCTTGGAGCTGCTAGAAGAAACCGAATTATCGATAAAAGCCATTTCCTCAAGTTGTGGTTTTTCCAATAAAAGCGTTTTCTATCGCACATTTTCTAAAGTAACCGGAAAAACCCCAACCGAATATAGGGCTAAATCAAACCCACGATTGGAATTAAATGAAAAGAAAGAAAAAAATGAATAATTCTTACCTAGATAAAGACTATACAGAAAAATTAAAACAATATTTTTTAGATGAAGAATATGGCAATTTGCCTTCTTTTGAAGAGGTTAAAGTAAGCTATGAACTAATTGACGAATTTGAAAAAGCGATAGAAAACAAAGCCCATAGAAAAGACTTACGTGTTTATTTAGAAAGAAAAGGCAAAATTACTTCTTTTGGATTTGAATTATTCGTCCCTAAAAACCCAAAGGGCGTCTTTATATTTCTTTGCAATAGACCGGTAGGAAAAATAAGCAGGATTGAATGCGATCCAAATAGAGACTTAAAAAGCGACTTCTATCCAATCGAAGATATAATAGGAAGGAATTACGCCTGCGCTTGTTTTAGAAATGGGGAAGTAGCAGAAGATAAAAACGGGTTTAGGTTTGGTCTTAATTCTCTTTTCCCTGACATAGACCATAAAGACCCCCATTCACATGGAACATTATTGCTTTGGGCAAAAGCGTTTAGCCTAATAATTGATTATTTAAAGCTAGACCCATTAACAAAAGACTTGCCCATTGCTACAGTCGGGCATTCCCGTGGAGGCAAGACAAGCCTTCTTTGCGGCGTTTTAGATAATCGAGTAAATCTAGTTATTTCTAGCTCTGCTGGATGTGGAGGGGACGCAGAAGAAAGCAATTACCATAATGGAAGCGAAAACATCAAAGCCATAACTAAAGCCTTCCCTTATTGGTTTTGCCCTGCCTTTAAAGAATATAGCAAAAAGAAAAGGGAACACGACCAAAGCGAATTCTTATCATTAATCGCCCCCCGCTTATTGTATACAAGTTCTAAAAGCGAAGACCTTTGGGCTGACCCTTTAGGAGAATACGAAACTTTAATAAAAGTGTCAAAAGCCTATGAAGAATATGGAAAAAAAGGAGTTATCTATAACGCTCCATTTGATTTAGAAAAAGAATTAATTAGTAACGAAGGAAATATAGGTCACCACCATTTAAAAGGCATCCATGACTTAACAAAAAAAGATTGGAACCTTTATATGGATTTTTTCGATAAACATCTTGGAAAATAATTCATAAAGGATTTTTTTATATAAAAAAGGAACGTACATTGATCACGTACGTTCCTTTTAATTATTACCAATTAGATATGGTAGGAGACAATGTTGGTCAAAAGGAAGAAACGTCCATTTGAGACGGACTTGCCAAGGTTGAACTTGAGTGGCTCGGTGCCGTTAAGCTGTCCTTGCGTAAGGGCAAACCTATAATCGGTATTTTCGAAGCTATTGTGGATTGCAACCCCAAACACCGGATTGATGGAGACAGACCAGTTATACCAGGTGTTATTTATGGTGTCCTGCGTATAGTCGGCAAGGCCATCGGGTTTTGCCTCGTTCATGCCTAGGTCAGCGACACTATCCCCGTTGACATAGGAAATGCCGTCGTTGTTCCAAATGCCAAGGGTAAACTTGACTCCCTTGTTGGAGGCAAACAAAGAGGAGAAGTCGATTGGGTCTATGGATAGGGTTGAGCTCCCCGTGGCATTCATTCCAAGGATGCCGATGCCATCCTGCTCGAAGCAGACCGGGTTAAACCAGTTTCCGTATGGGGCGGTACTGGGGGAATTATCCGATTCCGTCTTTGTCAAGGTGTCGGCCTCGGTAACGGAGAAGCCGGTCTTTGCGGAGACATTGACCAGGGACCCGGCAACGGCATATGGCCTTCCAAGCCAATAATGGCGCGAACCGCCTACCTCAGTAGAGAACGTCAATCCCTCGGTCCCGTTAGCCTGAGCCTCGGTAAGCAAGAGGTTGCCGCTCCTGTTCACCCTGGGGTCATAGTTTAATGGGTCGCTGAAGGTAAGGTCCTTGAATCCCATGTGGACGTTCCCGTCCGAGCCAAGCATGAAGGTAAGCTCCGTCCTTGTGGCTTGGGAAATGCTATTGGCGCCGTCGTTCCAGGATATCTTTGTCTTGCCGCCGGTACCGGTTTTGTCGACGTTTACGCAAACTTTGCTCCAACTTTGGTACGCCCCAACTTCCATGCGGATCTTTGAATGGGTCCTTAGCAGTTCCCTGAAATTGATCTTAGGTGAGGTCAAGGTGCCTTTGTCGCCATTTGGGTTAAAGAAGATGCCGTCATTATCGGTTTTTCCAAAGTCGGCGATTATCTGTGCTTTCTTTTCCGCGTTGACGACCCCGTTTTCCCAGGCCATGCCGGATGCGGCCGCACTTATGGTCGCGGCAAACCCAGTCCCTCCGGCGGTAAAATCGGAAGCATTCCAGGAACTAACATATTGAACCTTGCTTTCGCC
>DOQE01000118.1:4238-5602 GCA_003512585.1 Bacillota bacterium
CCATCGAATGTATAGGATTCATAATATTCATCTCCTTCGCGGGTTGGATCGCTAGGTCTAGTTACATCTTGACCATATTCTATGGTTTGAGTCGGAACTAGGCTTCCCCCGTTAGAATTAAAGGTAATAGAATACTTGGCCGCTGCCGTTTCAATAGCAATGATTGCATCGCTAGTTTGTTCCTTGACGGTATAATAGCCATCTTGATCTGCTACTAAAGTTGTTCCATTTAGCTTAACGGAAGTAATCTCATAATGGGCATTGGCAATAACCTTGAATTTAACCGCTTTAGAATACCCTACTGTATTTAAATCCATATTTGGATTTTCTAACTCAATCGTATAATGCTCGCCGCTAGGCAAAGTAAGCTTATAGCTATCTTCTTCGGTAACAACATTTACGGTAGTTAAGGCAATAATGTTAGAAATGGTATAAACACCATCGCTATCGGGAGTCAAATCTACATTGCCAAGTCGAATGGAAACGATATGGAAATGTTCTTTTACGGTTAGTTTAAATTTGAAATCGGAACCATATTCGATATTGTCTTGGCTATATCCGGTAACTGGGTTAACTTCAAATCCTTCGCCTTCAAACCTAACGGAATTCGTATCGATTTTAGCAGTTAAGGATACTTCTACATTGGAAGTGACGTTACTAATTGTATAAACTCCATCTACTGCAGTTAGGCTAACTTGGTTGACCTTGACCTCTTCGATATGATAATGATCGTCGGTTAAAACCTTAAATTTGAAATCGGAACCATACTCTACTTTAGAAGCATCCATTCCATCTAAAGGAGATATAGAAGCGTGCTCACCGGTAGCAGTAATTGCAAATGTCTCTATGTTGGTTAAAACATTTACCACCGTATCAGAGACTATATTTTCGATTGTATAGATTCCATCTACGGCGGTTAATTCTAGATTATTAACTTTAACAGCAGACAAATTGTAATGGTCTTCAAGTTTGACTGTAAACTTAAAGTCACCACCGTAATAGATGTTATCTGCTTTATATCCGGTAGAAGGTTCTACGTCAAAATGAGCACCGGAGAAAGTTACTTTAAATATTTGCCTTTTTACTTCAACGGATATAGATAGATTAGTCGCTACATTGGCAATTGTATAAACGCCATCATCATCTGGTAATAAATCGCCTTCGACTCCACTAACTTTAACACTGCTTATCTCATAACCAGTTTCAACATTTACATTAAATTTAAATTCCTTGTTTTCTTCTACTTCGCTTGCATTATAGCCATTAACGGGAGTAACTGTATAATGCTCACCAGTAGGCAAAGCAATCGAATAATAGGTTTTGCTAACTTCGCTAGTATATCCATCATCACGATTGGAAGAAGA
>DOQE01000011.1:0-309 GCA_003512585.1 Bacillota bacterium
AATTTAAAGAACATAATAAATTTTATTATGCTGTTAAGATCTCAAAGAACAAATACGGCTTTAATAAGGATAATAAAATCCTTACAATTCCTTATTATTGCGTTTTCGTTTTTTTAGACATGTTTTCAAAAGGTGCAATTAATAACGTTTCAAAATAGCTAAAAAGGTGCAGTTAATAATTTTTTTGTTAGCTTATATGCTGTAGACAAAGCCAATTGGTTTATGCCAAATATAGGTTTGTTAAAGTATTGTTGCGTTGTTATTGAATTTAACAAAATAATAAACATTTTTGTTATGTCTGATTCTTGG
>DOQE01000011.1:329-15071 GCA_003512585.1 Bacillota bacterium
TTTAGCTGACTTTTTTCAAACTTTTTTGATATATTTTGTCAATTTTTGTCAATTTTTGTAAAAAAAACAATAAAAACTTGAAATTTCGGGGGGGGTAAACTATAAGCAGTTTTTTCATATTTTAGTATAAGGAGGTTACATATGGGAAACGGTTATAAAATTGCAGGTTTTGTTTTGGGAATTGTTGGCATTGTTTGTGCCTTCATTGGCATTCCAGTATTTTATTTGGCTTTCGTTGGATTACCTGTTTCGATTCTTGGTTTAGTCCTTTCTGTTATCGGGAATAAAAAAGAAAAGACCGGATTTGGAACTGCCGCTTTTGTCTTAAGTTTATTGGCCACAATTTTTAGCGCCATTATGTTTGTTTGCTGTGGCTTGCTTGTTGCCATCGCTCTTGGAGCGGCAAATGCAGCCAATCAAGCTTTGAAATCGATGCTTGTCGTTGCAAGTTCATTTTTAGCATAAAAAAGTGTTTCCATATATTGATAGTTCGCACAAAATACCTACTTATGGAATTTTATTTTTAGTCGGTATTGCTTGTTCGTTATTAATATCTAGTTTGAACTCAAAAAGAAGCGGCGTAAAAAAAGAAGATTTAATCTATGCCGCTTCTTTTGCTTTAATTGGCGGCTTGCTCGGATCAAAAATCCTATTTCTTTTCACTAGTGTTGACCTTATCAGCAAAAACAACATCCCCATTGTCTACCTTATTAGATCTGGATTTGTTTTTTATGGAGGTCTTTTAGGTGGCGCTTTAGGCTATTTTATTTATGGCAAAATTTATAAAATACCTGTTATCAAATTATTTGATAATGCAGTAACCGCTTTACCTTTAGGGCAAGTATTTGGCCGTATTGGGTGTTTTTCGGTAGGGTGTTGTTATGGAAGGCCGACAAATAGTTTTTTAGGTGTCGCTTACTCTTCTCCATTAGATCCGAATACACCAGTAGGAATACCTTTATTGCCTACGCAGCTATTTGAAGCTGCTTATTGCTTTATTATTTTCATTATTATTTTGATAGCCAATAAGCAAAACGTTAAAACTGGTAGCAAAACATTAATTTATATTTTCCTATATAGCCTATGCAGGTTTATTAATGAATTTTTTAGGTATGATTCGATTCGCGGGGAACTAGGCAATTTATCTACGTCTCAAATAATAAGTGTTTGCCTTTTCCTATTTACTCTTACCTATCTTGTTTATAAAAGAGGTAATGGCAAGTCTATTCAATTTGAGCCATTTTGATTAATCTTCTTGCTTATAACTTGGCAAAGTCATAAACTAATCGGGCTGACGAAAGCCAGACATCAAGAAGCGTCTAATACTAGCTAACCATGACGCTAGCAACTCCGCTATAGCGGTAAGTGCTTGCTAGTAGCCTCTCCCACTAGAGGAACGATGCCTGGAGGAAACTATAGAAAAAGTCTTCCACTAAGTGGGTTGATTTTTTCTCAAGAGAGGTTTTATATGAGAAAACACGAATTTCTTTTTACTAGTGAATCGGTCTCCGAAGGCCATCCTGATAAAGTTTGCGATCAAATAGCGGATGCCATTTTGGATGAATGCCTTAAGCTTGATAAATGGGCACATGTGGCTTGCGAAGTTTTTGCTACGGAAGAATATATCTTAATAGGTGGCGAGATTACCCTAAATTGTAAGCAAAAACCAGATTATGAAAAAATAGCCAGGGATACCTTAAGAAAAATAGGATACGTGTCTGCTGAGCTTGGTATTGGATGCGATAGTTGCAAAATAGATATTAGAATCAACACTCAATCAGGTGATATTGCTATGGGAGTTAAGCACGAAGATTTGTTAAATATGGGTGCTGGCGACCAAGGGATAATGTTTGGCTATGCCACTAATGAATCTAGCGGCTATATGCCTCTTCCTTTGACCATTGCCCATAAATTAGTTAGAACGGCTACTTCTTTAAGGAAAGAAGGCAAGTTTATTCATGCTAGGCCTGATATGAAAAGTCAAGTAACCATTGATTATACCGATCCAAAAAATATTAGAATTAAAACCATATTGATGTCGATTCAACATGATGAAGAAGCCGATATGGATGAATTCAAAAAATATGTCCATGAGAAAATAATGATACCCGTGGCCGCTTCTTTTAATTTAAATACTGATTTTTCTTATTTGATCAATCCGACTGGCAGGTTTGTTATTGGGGGTCCAAAAGGCGATACGGGGTTAACGGGTAGAAAACTTATTGTTGATACATATGGGGGTTCTTCCAGGCATGGTGGAGGTTCATTTTCTGGAAAAGATCCTTCTAAAGTCGATAGAAGTGCTTCCTATTATGCTAGATACATTGCAAAAAACCTTGTGGCAGCTGGAGCTGCCGATAGATTAGAAATTCAACTTTCCTATGCAATCGGAGTAAGCAATCCCATGTCGATATCCTTGTCAACTTTTGGGACAAGTCATTATGAGGATGAAGTGATTTTAAATGCTATAGATACTTATTTTGACGCTAGACCCGGGGCGATTATTTCTAATTTCAAATTAAACGAACCGACCTGGAAATATGCAGATATCTGCAATTATGGAGTCTTTGGTAGACCTGATGTGAACTTACCTTGGGAAAAGCTAGACAAAGTAGGCGAACTAAAAGAATTTTTCTTAAAATATAAGAAACATTAAAAGAAGGGATTTAGTCCCTTTTTTATTGTTTAACAAGAAACAATTTAATAATTTTGTCCATTATCCTTAATTGGGTATTTGCACTTTTAATTTTTACTTTAAAATAATAGTGTAAGCCCTTAGGAGGGGCAGTAAATATGAAATACCAAATAATTGGAAAGAACATCGATGTCACCGATTCTATTCGCGCAGATATCGAAAAGAAGTTGTCCAGAATGGACAAATACTTTACTTCTCCTGAAGAAGTTACTTGCCGTGCCGTAGTTAGAAGCTATACGGTTGGGGCAAAAGTTGAGATTACCATCTTTACTAAGCAAATGGATTTCCGTGCCGAAGTCAGGGATAACGATTTATATGCCGCCGTTGATTTTGCCGTCGATAAATTAGAAGGGCAAATGAGAAAGCTAAAGACTAGGATGGATAAAACAAAAGAATCCGAATCTTTAGGCAAAGCGCTTGCTTTTGAGAATTTTGAAAAAGACTTAAAAGAAGACGAAGATGATACCATTGTTAGAACTAAGTCTATATTCCTTGAACCAATGAATCTAGATGAAGCCATTACAAGAATGGAGGCCTTAGGCCATTCATTCTTCCTTTATTTAGATGAGGATGACGATGAAATTTCTGTTGCATATAAACGCCTAGACGGTGGTTACGGGGTCATTCAAGCCGAGAATAAATTAAAGTAATTTTCCTAAGTTGCTAGATTGATTTCCACTTCTTTCTAGCAACTTTTTTCTTTTTTGTTTATAGGAAAAGAGTATATTTAACTAGCAAATGATTAAAGTAATCGCGACTGATTTAGACGGAACCTTATTTTATCCTAAGAAAAGATTTGGGATGATTCCAAAGAAAAACAAGGACTTTTTGTCTAAATTCGTTCAATCTGGCGGAAGAGTTGCAATAGTTAGTTCTAGGGGACGCGATTTTTCTATTAAATTTAAAAAGAAGTGTCCATTTAATGTTGACTGGATTGGTAGCGACGGCACCTTTATTGAAATAGATAATAGAATTCGTGAAGAGAATTATTTTAATCCCTTAAAACTTAAATCGCTTATTTCTTATTTGCGTCAAAATTATGACCCAGGCTTGATTTTACTAGCTTCAAAAAATAGGCCAATGGTAATGACAAGAACAAAAGTCAACCATTTAACGAATTTTGTCTATTTTCTTTATGAAGCGGTTCAAGGTGTCTATAGAGAGCCTTTTGTTAGAAGCGATCACATTTTTTATAGCGAGATAGAAAAAGGCGAGGCCATGAAAATCATGGTTCTAATAGGCTTAACTAAAAAGAAAAAAGCTTTAGCAGAAAAACTTACTTCAGAACTTTCTTCTAAATTTGTGGATTTTGAGTTTACTTGGGTAAACCAATTTATTGAAATCACCCCAAAGGGGTGTTCAAAAGCTAGCGGCGTTGCAAAATACCTTGACTACTTAGGATATTCAAAGCAAAATGTATTAGTTATCGGTGATTCCGGCAACGATGCGCCGATGTTTGATGAGTTTTACGAGAATAGCTATTGCATGTCCCATTCTCCTAGTAGCATCAAAAGTAGGGCAAAACATGTCGTTGACCATGTATATGATTTGGAAAAGGTTCTATGCCCATCGGAGGATAGTTCCAAATCCGAAAAGAAGGGAAAAATAAATGAATCAAATTAGTGAAGTACTCACAACATTGCTACATTATAACGTAGCCGTTAGAGATACCCTTGAGTATTGTCTAAACAAAGAAACCTATGACAAAAAGCTTTTTGAGGAGAAGAAACGTTCAATTCTAATTGAAGTTGATCAACATACCCCTTTAAAAGATATCATTGACCATTCTGGTGAAAATGGGAAAAAACTAGAAAAAGCAATTCGCGATTTCTATGCTGAAGTCTATGGTGATAACAGCACCATTTTAAAACTAGCCGATGACGGCTTAAGAGTTGATCACAACCAACACCTTGCCATTTATAAACATGTTTTGCCAATTCATGAAAACGTTACTTCCATGATTATGGGCATCATTAAAGATGGACATTCTAAAAATTTAGACGTTGCCGAAGCCGAAAAAGTATTCAAAGCCGAAGATGCCATGTATCGTGGCGTTGCTTTCTTAACTTTAATCAACGATTTAAATCGCCTATTCAATGAATATAACCAAGCTAGAAACGAAGCCAAAGGCGAAGAGACTCCAGCTTCCAAATTCATTGGCAATGACATCCAAACAGTCATTGGCAATATTAATTTTGTTCGTGGCAATTCCAAAGAAACCAATGCCGTTTATAAAAACATGGAAGATAAGATAGTTGCCTTAATGGAAATGATGACTGGTAGAAGAGACCTTCCTGCCGGAAGGAAATTTCCAGATGTCATGAAGGAAACTGCCGAAACCATTAATCTTTATGTCCGTGACTGCGAAGCTGCTTTTAGGGCTTGCTATCCGCAATTAATCAACGCTCTTCTTGAACAAGTCAAGAAAGACGATGAAGCAAAAAAGGAAGCAGAAACCAAAGCTGCTTAATCTAGAGGATTTTTAAAATGAGCAAATCCAAAACGAAATTAAAAAGAAAAGAAATAATTATTTATTCAATAGCTTCTTTTCTTGCCTTTGCCGGTTTATTTTTCTTGATTCTGGGAATAGTTGGCGATCATCTTCCATTAGTCTATAGCGACAACTGGATTTTGTATTCGGAAAAGATTTGGCTCACCCCATGGTCAAATATGGGTTATAGATATTGGGGACTGATTCTTCTTGGAGTTGGGGCGCTATTTGGTGTATTTTTCCTTGCCTATTTTGCAAAAGAAGGAGACAAAGACCAAGAAAGAGCCTTGCGTAGAGCTCAACGCCTTGGAAAAGTTGATGAAGCAACAACTGTTGAAGAAGTTTCTAAATAAATAATTTAAAAATTGGACTTGCGGCATTGCAGGTCCTTTTTCTTTGCTTAAAATAGATTTGAGGTGGAAATCATGGATATATTAAATGTATTGAAAGAAAGAAGGAGCTGTAGGGATTTTTCTTCTAAACCTGTTGAAGAAGAGAAAATAAACAAAATAATAGAAGCAGGCTTGTATGCCCCTAGCGGAAGAGGATCGCAATCTCCACTTTTTGTTGTCTTGACCAATCAAGAAAAAATAAAGGAATTATCTTCTTTTAATGCTTCAATTATGGGCCTTAATGGAATTGATCCCTTTTATAACGCTCCATGCGTAATCATTGTTTTGGCAGATAAAAATGCCCCAACTTATCTTTATGATGGTTCCTTGGCTTTGGGAAATATGCTAAATGAAGCCGAAAGTCTTGGCCTTGGCTCAATTTGGATTCATAGGGCTAAAGAGGAATTCGAAAGCGAAAAAGGAAAGGAATTTTTACGTTCTTTAGGTATTGAAGGGGACTATGAAGGCATTGGCCATTGCTGCATAGGTTATAGGAATTCCCCTGATCAAAAAGCTAAAGAAAGAAAACCTAATAGGGTTTACTTTGTAAAATAATTTTTTATTGGATCTTCTATTTAAAATTACTTTGGTATTTTGCTTTTATTTCTTTTTGCCTATTTTCATAGTCATTTTTATTGATATATCCAGAATAATAGAATTTATTGAGCTTTTCTAATTCTTCTTGGTTATTTTTTTAATTTATCAATTTTTGCTTTGCTTAGTACTTAAAGAACAAGAAACTTAATTTTCTTGTGCTTCGACTTGCTCTATTTTTAAAAAGTAGATTGCTTATCGCCCATTATATTTTCAATTGACAATCTATTTTTTTGCTTTTAGATTTACTTTTCTACTAATTTTTCATCCACGTTTACTATATCTTTATTTGACTCTATATCATCTACTAAATTAATTTCCTTAATATCTTTATTTTTGATTAAGGATGGTTCAATTGCCCCGGATTTAAATAAGGCAAATTTTGCCAATAAAGGGCCAGTCATTTCATAAAGGACGCTAGAACAAAGGATTATGGACAAAAATGTCGATCCTATTTCTGCCGGTAACATTCTTTCTCCCATAAAAGCCAGTCCAATTGCAACACCGGCTTGAGGAATTAAGGCGAGCCCTAGATAATTTGTTACTTTTTTACTCTTTTTAGTTATTTTACATCCTACAAATGCCCCGCCATATTTGCCAACTATCCTTATTAAGAAATAGGTAATTCCCACTAAACCAATTGTAGAAAAACTAGATAAATCCATTTTCATGCCACTTAAAACGAAAAAGCAAAGCATTATAGGGGGAGTAAAGTTATTTACTTTGGCATAGATAATTTCATCGTCGGTGATATTGATATATGTGGCTCCTAATACCATGCAAGAAAGAAGAGGGGAAATGTTTAATAAATTGCAGCATCCAGATATAACCAATAGAAATAAACACACGATTATTAATCTATTGTTTTGGCCTCTTTTAGCAAGAAGAAATTTTAGAAGGAAACCAAGCAAAAATCCTAATAAAATGAAAGCCAAATTGTATATTATTGGACCGATTATATCCCAAGCTTGCACGGTTCCATTTTGGCTAGTTGCCGTAATAATGGCAGATACTAAAGAATAAACAAGCAAACAAACTACATCGTCTAAGGCGACTACTTGCAATAAAGTATCCACAAAGTCTCCTTTGGCTTTATATTGATTTATTGTCATCATGGTCGAGGCCGGGGCGGTGGCGGTAGCAATTGCACCCAATAAAAGGGCAAAGTTCCAACCTAAGCTAGGAAAAATTAACCCAACTGCCAATGTAACCAGTATTCCGGCCATTAAGGCTTCGAATAGAGTTATGACTATTACTTTTGGTCCTGTTTTCTTTAATACATCTTTCCTAAAGAAACGACCAACCCCAAAAGCAATAAAGGATAAGGCGATATCGGAGATAAAACTCATTCCATTTATGATATTTGGAGGGACCAAACTTAATACATAGGGGCCAATTAAAACACCTGCGATTATATAACCTGTGACATTTGGCATTTTAAAAAGCTTTGTAATTCTAGATATGCCAAATCCTGCAATCATGATGATTCCTAAAGAAAGCAAGACTGTTCCGGTATCTGATATTTGATTATAGTATTGATATAAATCTAAGTTGAGCCCATTTAAAAACATAATTTCTCCTTTTCTATAGGATAGTTAGAACTAATAAAGCCTTTCCTTTTTGGCTTAATGGTGTTATCTTCTACTTAAATATTCATAAGTAAAACTAATGAAAACTTATGAGTATATAAATATTTCTTATAAGGACCCTTCTTTATGGTTGATACTAAATTACTTACTTTTGTTGATACGGTTGAAACAAAAAACTATTCTTTGAGCGCAAAACGTCTTTCCCTTACCCAAAGTGCCGTTTCCCAACAAATAAAACAATTGGAAAGTGAATTGCAAATCAAAATATTTTTCCGTAATGGATCTGAGATAAAACTAACTAAAGAAGGGGAGATATTGTATAAATACGCTCGCAGAATTATTTCTTTATACAATGATTTGGAATCAAGGATATTAGATAATAAGAACCAAACTAAGTCGCTAGTAATAGGGATTACCCATACTTCCGAAAGTAACATTATTGCCCAGGTTTTAGCTTATTATTGTTCAAAATATAAAGGGGTAAAGATAAAAATAATTACTGATTCCATAAGCAATCTTTATGATAAGCTATCAACTTATGAAATAGATTTGGCCATTGTTGAAGGGAAAGTGCTTGGAAAAAAGTTTTCTTCTATTTTGCTAGATACCGATTCATTGGTTGTCGTTATGGGAAAGGATAATCCGTTAGTTAACAATAGAGTCATAGACATAAATGATTTAAAAAAAGAAAAAATGATATTAAGAAGTAGTGGCAGCGGTACAAGAAGTTTGTTTACACTAGCCCTCCAAAATCAAAATATGAGCATAGATCAATTTAATGTCATGATGGAAGTGGATAACATTGCCACGATTAAAGAACTCGTTTGCAAGAATTTTGGTATCTCAATCTTGCCCAAAAGCGTTATTTATGATGAAGTCAAGAACAAGACACTAGTTGCCTTGCCTATCGAAAACTTCAATATGATTAGGGAGATTAATATGGTGTTTTTAAAAGATTTTTCTGATACGAATGCTTTAGATAATATTATAGATATATATAAAGAAATGACTAACGGGAGCATTAACTAAATTTCTTCGATTAGATATATTGCTTCTCCTGGATCCAATTTTATTTTGAATGCGTTTTTGGCTTTTTTTATTTTGTTGCCTTTAATCAATCGGAATTTATTTTTCTTAAAATAGATTAAAAGATCATTTTTAAAAACTGAACTTAAATTGGTGATGAAATATTTATGTTTTTTATTTTCCTTAAAAGAAGAAATCATTATCTCGTTTGAAGATTGGATTTTTATATTTTTGCTTCGATACTTTACGAAATCAGGAAGTTTTCCTATGAATATGCATTCATTGTCAGGCAAATCTTTTATGTCTTT
This sequence comes from Bacillota bacterium, assembly GCA_003512585.1. Taxonomy (GTDB): domain Bacteria; phylum Bacillota_I; class Bacilli_A; order RFN20; family CAG-826; genus Alloenteromonas. The sequence continues at coordinate 9,425 of DOQE01000011.1, forward strand.
TATTTTAAAACCATTGTTATATTTACCACAGCTAGAAACGCCAAGAAAATCGCTTTTAATTATGTCTTCTTCTATTAATGAGATAAATTCATTTTGCTTTTTTACCCATTTATAGATTTCCCCTTTTTTGCCATTTATATCAATTAGCCCGGCAGGTCCCTTTTTTGCATATTCTATATTCTTGTCAAAAATGAAGTCAATTGGATAGCATCCCGGGAAATAACTATACCCTTCGTGTCCATAACCGATTGTTATGTTTGTCTGCAAAAACATTTCCCCTTTTTTTAAATGTCTTCTGTTCTTGCAAGAAGACCATTGTCCTGCTTGTAAATAATTATAAAAATTAAAACCATATTGCCTTTTCTTTTTTGCAAAAAAAGCATTTAGTTCGAACAAGGCTACGTGAACGCTATTGTTTATTTCTTTCCAAAAAGGCTCAAAAGGATATTTGTCTTGGCTAATGTACTCAAAATGAGTTTGGCTTAATAAATGATCGACTAATAGATTATAAAAATTAAACCTGTTTTTAAAAGTAATGCTATTTTCCTTTGTTAATTCAAAAGGCTTCTTGTATTGCAAATTCGGATTTCTTGATAGTTCCATTCCGCCCCAAAAAATCGGCTCATTGATCGAATAAGAGAAAAAATTGAAATGGAATTCTAAATTAGGGAAGTTTTTAGAAAAAACTTTTTTTGCATGAGCAATGCCGTTAAAACTAAGGTAACCGGCCTCGTCTCCAAAGAAAACGCCCTTAAATGCTTTATAAGGCAAATAAGATTTTACTTCGTTAATTAAGGCTTCGTCATAATTTTCCATTTCTTCTTCACTAAGATTATTAAAGGCTTTTCTCTTTTCGCTTTCTATAGTGATATAAGGGGAAAAAGAAGAGAGGGTTGGGCAATAACCTATATTATATTTTTCGCATAGTTTTAATGTCGCGATTTTCGTTTCGCGTCTATCGTCATATCCATAGCCAAAAATTCGATTGATGCCAACCTCTTTTAAGGCTTTAAAAACATCTTCTGTCAATCTAGATGGAAGGTTTAATTCTTCATAGGGTCCGGTTGGGGCACAAAATATAGCTTTAATAAATTCTTTCATATGTCTTGCTAGTGAAGTTTATTCGATTGGTGCTTTTATTTTAACCAAGTGTCATTTTTTTTAAAAAAAATATGATAAATTATCAATTATTTATGATTACAATCTTATTTTTAACAAAATAAGTAATTGGTATCTTTATTATTGAAATTTTAAGGATGGCAACATGAATAAAAAAGTTTACTTAGTTTGCAATGCGCATATAGATTCTGTTTGGCAATGGGAGTGGGAAGAAGGAGCCAGCGCAGCCCTTTCCACTTTTCAAAGTGCTATCAATTTAATGAAAGATTTTGATTATATTTTCAACCACAATGAGGTCAATTTATATCAATACGTCGAAAGATATTCACCAAATTTATACAAGGAAATAAAACAAAGGGCAAAAGAAGGAAAATGGAACATCGCAGGTGGTTGGTATTTACAGCCAGATGTCCTTCTTCCGCAAGGCGAAGCCATAGTCAGACAAATACAAACCGGGAAGATTTTTTTCTTGAAGGAGTTTAATCAAGCGCCTAAGACAGCCGTAAATTATGATTCATTTGGCCATTCTAGAGGCTTGGTTCAGATTATTAAAAAATGTGGTCAAGAAAATTATGTTTTCATGCGTCCTTTTAATAAATTTGTCGATCCAAAGAAATATCAACTTCCTTTACCAAAGGAACAGTTTCTTTGGGAAGGCTATGACGGATCGCTTATTAAAGCCAATAGATGCTCTAATTACCAATCTCCTTTAGGAAGAGCTAGAGAAAAGATTCTAGATGATATAAAGAATCTAAGCGAATACGATGTAATTTTGTCAACATGGGGTGTTGGAAACCATGGCGGAGGTCCTTCCAAAAAAGATTTGCAAGCCATAGAAGAACTAAAAAGTGAATCTAAGGATAGGGAGATAATCCACTCCACTCCAGATGCTTTCTTTAATGATATAAATCCAACCGTAACTTTTAGCAAATCCCTTATTACTTGCATGCCGGGGTGTTACACGTCAATGATCAATCTAAAACAAAGCTACAGGGANNTAAACGAATTGTTTTATGTTGAAAAAATGTGTTCTATTGCTTCATTAAAAGGCACGATCGATTATCCTGTGGATTCTTTTGTTAAAGTAACTGAAGATATGCTTAATGTCCAATTCCATGATTTGCTAAGCGGGACAGTAATCCAGGCCGGGGAAAAAGATGGCTTAAACTTTTTAGGGCACGGTAAGCATATATTGAATCAATTGCGTGCGAATGCTTTTTTTGGATTGATTAAAGGTGAAAAAGTCGCCGACCCTGATACCTATCCCGTTTTCGTTTTCAATCCTAACGCTTATGAAAGTGAGCGTTATTGCGAAGCTGAAACATGCCTGGTGGTGCCTTGGGACTACGATAATGCCTATAGCGCCTTGATAGACGTTCACGACGAAAACGGAAACTTACTCCCTTGCCAAACCATTAAAGAAGAAAGCAACATTTGCATGCAATGGAGAAAGAGGGTAATTTTTAAGGGCAAATTAAAGCCTATGGGCATTACTAGGTTCTATCTAACCTATCATAATGAATTAAAAAGCAGCTTGCTTAAGCGCGGTCCTCGGGATATCTATTTTAAAAATGATGTTAAGGAAGTAAAGATATCATCCAAGACAGGTTTGATTGAATCGTATAAAGTGAATGGGATCGAGTATGCTAACGGGTATCTATTCCAACTTATGTGTTATCAAGATTATGCCGATCCTTGGAACATGAATTACCCTAATATTGGTACCGATCCAAAACCTTTTAAGCTGATGGAGCAAACCCATGGCTTATTTGAAGGGCTGGAATCTTTTGAGGTTATCGAGGATGGGCCGATAATATTACGGGCTGAAGCTTTCTTTGAATATGAAGATAGCTATGCCCGCATTTGCTATACTATCTATAAAGAAGGCGATGAGATCGATGTCAATGTAAGCTTGTTTCCAGGCAATGCTAATAAGGCTTTTAAGCTCCATTTGCCAGTCATAGGAAAAAATTTCTCAGGCGAGCAGATGTTTGGCTATGAAAACTTATACGAAGATGGGAACGAATGTATCGCCCATGATTATTTAACTCTGAAAAATGGCGATAGGTATTTAGAATTAATTACCCCAACAACCTATGGTTGCTCTTATAAAAATGGCGTTATGATGATTACTTTGCTAAGAAGTGCTTCCTATTGCGCTCACCCAACCTATTTTGGGCCTTTACTGGAGAAAAATATCTATGTAAAGAAAATCGATGCCAAATTAACTGAATTTAGCTTTAGACTTACTACTAGCGATGAATCTTCTTTAAAACGTAAGGCTAGGGAAATAATTGATAAGCCTTACGCCTTAAATGTCTTTCCAACTATCGACACAAAAGAAGACAATGGTTTTCAAATCGTTACCTCAAATTCAAACATAAATGCCGTCACGGTTAAAAAAGGACTTCAAAAAGAAGGCTATATTATTAGATTAGAGAATAATTCCAGCCTTGACCAAGAGTGCTTGTTGCTAGTAGGTGCAAAGAAAATCGATTTGCATTTTGGGAAATATGAAGTAAAAACGGTTTCTTATTCCGATAACGACTTAAAAGAAGAAAAAGAAATGTATATTTAATTTTTTTGCTTTAGTTTTTGTGGAGACGGCGATACTCGTTGGGTGTTACCTTCTCCTTTTTTAAAAAGTAGGAGTAGAAGAATTGGGTGCTAGAAAAACCAACATCTATGCAAATATCGGCAATTTTTCTATTGCCTGTTCTTAAGAAATGCTTTGCGAGTTCAAGCCTTTTATCTTGTAGGTATTCTATAATCGTGACCCCTTCTATCTTTTTAAAAGTATGAAACAAGGACGAGGGGCTGCAATAAAAATGATCAGCTAAAGATTGAATGCTTATTTTTTCCAATAAATTGTTGTCTAAATAATTTTTTATTTTCCTAGCAAAAGCTTCTTCCTTTGTTAACGATACTGTTGCCTTTTTTAAAGATAATGTTTTATCAAGTTCTTTTAAAAAAACATCAAAGTATTGATTTGCTAACATTTCTTCGCCTGAGCACATCAATTCATATATGTGGTTAATGATGCAATTTGTAAAAGCCCCACCTTCTTTTAGAACCGTTGCATGGTCATGCTTGCCTATTGTTTGGCATTCAATCCGTTCAACGCCTATTCCGATGAAGGTCATGCAGTTTCCGCTTTTGGTTTCAAATCCGCTTTCCTCAAAAGGATTAACAATTAACAAATCCCCTTTGCAAAGATTTTTCTTCTTGTCTAATTGGACAAATGCGCCTTCGCCTTCAAGAATATAGTAAATTTGAAAAAGTCTGCTTGACCCCATTTTATGCAAAAAACTTTCGATTTTATCACATACAATATAAGAAAAAGACTTATTTTGACTCTTGTTTTCTACGAAACGAAATATTTCTCTCATATTGGGATTATATATTTTAGCATATAATAAAAAATGTAAAAAGAATAATAGAAAATGCAAGTAAAATATTTCTTAAAATTCTAATTTAACAATTTCTTATAATAACTATATGCAACCAAAAATTGAGATAGTATCCCTTCAAAAAAGCTATACGGACAGGAAAAAGAATAGCAAGGTTGTTTTATATCGACTTGACTTAAAAATCATGCCGGGGGAATTTGTTGTTCTTCTTGGTGAGTCTGGATGTGGAAAAACTTCCCTGCTTAAAGTTTTAGCGGGTATAGAAGAATATGATTTTGGGGATATTTATTTTGATGGAGTTGACTCTAGCCGGATTGAACAAGGAGATAAAAATATGTCTTTTGTTAGTCAAAATATTGTTTTATTCCCTTCTAAAACTGTATATGAAAACATCGATGTACCCCTTGCTAATTTAAAATGGAATAAAAAAAGCAGGATTGATAGAATTCTTGAGCTATCGAAACAGTTTGGCTTGGATTTGTTTTTATCTAGAAAGCCTTCGGAACTAAGTGGTGGGCAAGCTCAACGTGTCGCCATTGCAAGAAGCATTGCCAAAAATCCAGATATTTGTCTCTTCGATGAACCTTTAAGCGCCCTAGATCTGCTTTATCATGGCGAAATAATAACCTTGTTGCTCAATTTGCATAAAAAAAGTTTTGCGACTTATTTATATTCGACCCACAATCAAAAAGAAGCTTTTGCCTTAGGTGATAGAATCGCGATTATGCATAACATGAAAATAGAGCAAATTGGTACGAAGGAAGAAATTTTAAACCATCCAATCTCTCCTTATATTTGCGAGTTTCTAAAAGATTTTTTCGTTGTGGAAGTAGAAGGATATATAAAGGGCATGTTCTTTCTATCAAGCGATGGGGATTCTTCTTTTTCATTAAATATTGAAAAAATAAGAAACCAATTTAATACTAAAAATATAAATGATGTTATTTTATATATAAGGAAAGACGCCTTTTCTTTTTCTTCTTCAAAAGGAGAAATCTATAAAACAATCAAAGAAAACGATACCAACGTTGTTGTGGAAGTAGCCAAACAGGAAGTAAAAATAGAAGTTGATGAGGATTTTATAGACGATACCATTCGGCTTGATATCGATTTGGATA
>DOQE01000011.1:15085-16401 GCA_003512585.1 Bacillota bacterium
AAATGTGTTTTCTTTGTAGATGGGAAGAACATAAAAAAATGAGAGACGTATTTGAATTAAACGAAACTGAAATTATTAAAAAGAAAAAATGGTGGGCGTTTTCCTTTTTTTGTTCCATAGTTGTTTATTTGATATTGGTTATTTTGTTTTTATTTATCCACAGTAGGAATAACTCGACCCCTTTTTTAATTACGACATATATTTTAACGGTATTAGAAGTTTCCTTTTCTTTTTATTACTTGCTTTATAAGAAAAGAAGGATTAAGCGCTACATTAACTTATTAACAAAAAAGAATGATTTTCAAATTGATTCTTTTTATTTTGCGAAGGAATTGGATTATGTTATCTTCGATTATCTCCCCTTTCGGCACCTTGTTTTTATTAATAAAGAAAACAGCCAAGAATATGATTTTTATTTGATAGCCTCCTTTAAGATGGATTTTATCAAAGACAAGCAATACAAAATAAAGCATGTGTCTAGTTATGTTTATTCGATCGGAGATGAGAAATGAAAAACAAGATACCTTCTGCTTTTAAAGATTCATTAAGTTTTGATTGGTGGAAATATTTGATTTCTTTTTTGGCTATATGTGTTTGTTGGTACTATGTTTACAAAACAAAAGACGCTTTAAAGGATTATGAAATCATCTCGATTTATTCAATTGCGGCATTGAAGGAGACGGATTTTAGTTCCGGCTTATTAAAAATCCATGAAGGACATGGTATAGAACAAATAGATTTTAATTCCATTGGCGATGATAATTACACAGAGACATTGCTCCAATCAAAAGCCTTTTTGGATGGGGATTTGCTTTTAGTTTATGATAAATATGTCGATGATGTTGTCAAAGCTAAATCCTATCCTTTTTCTATTGGCTTTGTTAATGAAATAAAAGCAATATTCCCAGATATTTCCTTTTTGGAATATGGTGGTTCTTCAATTGGGATTAAAGTTTATGGAATAAATGATGACCAATATAATTCCAAGCTATTTATTAACTCTATTTTTGATTTTAAAGAAAACACCTATCTATTCATAAACAAAAGTTCTTCAAACGCTAATTTAGATTTGAATTCTAAATATGGTTCCTGCGCCTTTGAAAGCTTTTTATATTTATTAAAGGGAATCGAATAATGGCTATTTTTAAAAGAAGAAGAAAAATTAATGAGGATTTTACTTACGATAAATTACCTCATAATAGATTTGAGGTTTTTAAGACATTGTTTAAGATTCGCTTTGGATTTATTTTAAAGGTATTGATGCTTACAATTTTATTTCTTTTGCCGCTTCTAGTTTTCAATACATATGGAAGAGT
>DOQE01000110.1 GCA_003512585.1 Bacillota bacterium
TCGCAAGTCGCACAATAAGAAACGCCTTTCCCAAAAAATTCTTTTTCCCCTTTAATGCCTAGCCTTTGCTCGCTTGAGCCGCTAGCAAGAATGGTTGCCTTGCATTTATAAGTATCTGAATCAGTCCTAACTTGAAAAATATTATCTTTCTTTTCAATTTTATTCACTTCGCCATAGGTTGATTCAATATTTAGTTGCTTCATTTGCCTTTGCAAAGATAAAGAAAGCTCAATTCCGGCAATAGAAGAAAAGCCAGGATAATTATCTATTTTATGAATGTAATTAAGCTTTCCTCCAACCATTCCCTTATCTAAAAGAAGAAAGGAAAGGGAAGAACGCTTCAAATAAATTGCAGCAGATATCCCGGCAATGCCAGCACCTATTACAATAACGTCGAATTCATTTGCCATTTATTCTTCCTTATGGTCTTCTATAGAGGAAATTTTTTCTTTGTCTTGGCTTGCAATAGGCATGGGTTTTTTTGATTTTAAATAGTCAAGCAAGAAGAATAATCCAATCAAAGCAATGCCTAAAATGATGTAAACAAGGGAATTCCAAACAGACCAACTACCATTGCTGCCCATGTTATAGTTAACATCACGTAATGGTTCCATTATGATTCTAACTATTCCATACCAAATCAAATAACAGCCGCATAATGAACCCGTAGGCCTATATTTTTTCCAAATAAAAGGTATTAAATAAGCAATAACATAATATCCGATGATATTGGCAATTGATTCAATTAGGAACAAAGGCACATGCATCGTGCCGTTGCCTAATAAACTTCCATTCCCGTTATAAGACATTTGCATTTGGATGAATGTCGGCAAAAAGTTCCAAGAAGAAATAGGGGTTTCTCCTCCATAAACTTCAACATTAAAGAAGTTTCCCCATCTTCCTATTGCCTGGGCAATCAATATGGTTGGAACAATCATATCCATAGCCCATCTTACGTCGACATACTTTCTGCGTATTCTCATAAAGATGACCCCGGCGATTATCCCGCCTACGGCCCCACCTAAAATGGTTAATCCGCCTTCCCAAACGGCAAATATCCTCCACCATTGGTCGGTACCCATTAGTTTAGAAAAGGCAACCCCATTGGCGGCATCGCCATTCCAATTGCCCACAACATACCAAATCCTTGCTCCTAGTAAGCCGGCAGGAAAAGCAACTAAAAGCAAAGAATCTAACATGCCATGCTTATGGTATTTTTGATAAAAACGATGATCGGATATCCAATAAGCTACAATAGCGGAGAAAACTATGATTACTCCATACCAAGCAACATGAAATCCTTTCCCGGGGTTTTGCCCAGCCCTAACCCATTTAAAACCTTCATTGCCTATAACGAATCCAGAAACCAATGGATAAGTTAAGTAAGGCGCCAATCCTTCCATTAACAACAAGAAGAAAATAATTGATAAAGCTATTGAACTATATAGTCCGATTTTAATCCATTTTAATAAAGACACCTCTGCATCTTTTCTATAAAATCGAATATAAAAACAAGACCACAAAATAGAGAAAAACAAAGCAAATAAAATACCGCCCACTATAAGCATGACTAGGTGCCCTGAAGACATAGGAAAATCATTCAGAGGCGAAATGGAGCCAAAGAAGAAACCTCCGCCTATCGCATTTGCCATTAATCCACACGCAAATAAATAAATCTCTTTTTTTGAAAATACATTCTTGCTTCTATCTTTCCCAAAGCTTCTACATCCTAAAACCAAAGAAGCAGAACCTCCGCCTAGAAACAACAAACCAATAACAATCAAAGCTATACCCATGTCTACATTATCTCATTTTTAATATCTTCTTTAAATATACTCCCGTAAAAGAATTAGGATTAGAGGCAACTTCCTCGGGAGTACCAGTAGCCACTATCTCTCCGCCCTTATTCCCACCTAAAGGGCCTAAATCAATTATATAGTCAGCAACTTTGATTACATCTAGATTATGTTCTATTACGATAACCGTATCGCCATGATCAACAATACGTTGTAATACCCCTATTAATCTATTGACGTCATCACTATGAAGACCAGTGGTTGGTTCATCGAGGACGTAGATCGTTTTTCCAGTCATTTTTCTTTGTAATTCCGTAGCAAGTTTTACCCTTTGAGCCTCGCCTCCAGATAACTCCGTCGCCGGTTGACCAAGCTTAATGTAGCCTAAGCCGACGTCAAGCAAAGTTTTTATTTTTGAAACGATTTTTGGCCTAGAGGAGAAAAATTCAACCGCTTCTTCAACTCGCATATCCAGTACGTCATAAATGGATTTTCCTTTATAAAGACATTCTAAAGTTTCTCGATTATATCGTTTCCCATCGCATTCATCGCACTTAACATAAACATCAGGCAAAAAAGACATAGGTATCCTAGTGACCCCGGCCCCTTGACATTTTTCACATCTTCCACCGCTAACGTTAAAAGAGAATCTACCTTTATCGTATCCTCTTTCTCTAGCAATATCGGTCTCGGCAAACAAAGCTCTAATGTCATCGAATACACCTGTATAAGTAGCAGGATTAGAACGAGGTGTTCTTCCGATAGGTTCTTGGGTGATAGAAACTAATTTATCGATATTTTTAATGCCTTTTATACCCTTTGTTTCAATAGGCAAAGGATCTTTTTTCTTATTTATTTCTTTATCTAACGCCCTAACTAAAGTTTCATTTATCAAACTAGACTTTCCAGATCCGGAAACCCCTGTTATTAAAACTAGTTTCCCAAGGGGAATTTTAACATCCACATTTTTTAAATTATGGCAATATGCCCCTTGAATTTCTATAAATTTGCCATTGCCTTTTCTTCTTTTTGAAGGTACTTCGATTCTTTTCCTACCCGATAAATACTCACCCGTTATTGAATTTTCGCATTTCAATAAGCCAGATACGTCTCCTTGATAAACTAAACAACCGCCATGAATGCCAGCCCCAGGTCCGATATCAACTATGTAATCGGCAGAACGAATCGTATCTTCGTCGTGTTCGACTACTATTAGAGTGTTCCCTAAGTCCCTCATTTCTTTTAACGTAGCAATTAATTTATCGTTGTCTCTTTGATGAAGGCCAATGGAAGGCTCGTCTAAAACATAAAGAACTCCAGATAATTTCGATCCGATTTGAGTTGCTAGCCTTATACGCTGCGCCTCTCCTCCGGATAAAGTCATGGCATATCTAGACAAAGTTAAATATTCAAGCCCGACATCAACTAAAAATTGAGCCCTATTTTCGATTTCTTTTATTACTAATTTAGCAATTTGATTTTGTTCTTCGTTTAATTTAGAGGGAAGAGTTTTTATCCAAGAAAGAAACTCCTCCAAGCTCAGGCAACATGCCTCATAAATATTTAATCCATCAACTTTAACCGACAAAGCCTGTTCGTTTAACCTAGAGCCATGACAAGTGGTGCAAACGCTATCTCTCATGAATGATTCATAATATTTGCTCATCCATTCCGAAGTCGTGCTTCTATAAAGCCTTTCGATCCTAGTTTTAACCCCTTCTATTTGTCCTCTGCGGTTAATTTTGTTCCCACTAGAGGAAGTGATGGTATAAGTTAAAATATCTGGAGAACCATAAAGGATTATGTTTTGTTCTTTTTTGCTAAGCTTTTCATAAGGGGTATCAAGCGATATTTTATAAGTAGAGCAAAGGAAGGCGAACTCTTTCCATTCGATATTTGTAGTATCAACAATATTTGCGAAATATCTTACCGCTCCCTGCCTAATGCTTTTAGATGGGTCAGGTATTAATAAATCAAGACTTACTTCTCTTTTTATGCCTAAGCCTTTGCAATCGGGGCAATAGCCCAAAGGAGCATTAAAGGAAAACAATCTAGGTTCCAAAGAAGGGATGCTAAAGCCACATTCAGGACAACAATGTTTACTAGATAGAAGTCTTTCTCCTTTAGAAGACAAAACCGTCAAATACCCATTTGAATAATTTAGGGCCAGTTCAACATCCTCGGCTACCCTCGACCTAATTCCATCTTTAATAATTAGTCTATCGATAACTATGTCTATATCGTGTCTTTTATTTTTATCCAAGGAAGGGGCTTCCTCGATAAGAAAGATTTGCCCATCGATGCGAAGCCTAGAAAAACCATCCTTTTTTAATTTTGCAAGCATATCTGCCTGGCTGCCTTTTTCATTACGAACTATAGGGGAAAGTATCTGAATCTTCTCTCCTGCTTCATAATTTAATATGGCATTAGTCATGGCAACGGGGGAAAAAGATAAAATTGGTTTGTTGTGGTGCGGGCAATATGGAGTGCCAACCCTAGCATAAAGCAGCCTTAAATAATCATAAATTTCCGTTACGGTTCCAACAGTTGATCTAGGATTATGTGAGGTTGATTTTTGATCTATTGAAATTGCAGGAGAAAGCCCTTCTATCGAATCAACATCAGGCTTTTCAAAACCACCTAAAAACTGTCTAGCATAGCTAGAAAGAGATTCGACATATCTTCTTTGCCCTTCAGAAAAGATAGTATTAAAAGCCAAAGAAGACTTGCCTGAGCCAGAAACACCGGTAAAAACATTTAATGCTCCTTTAGGTATTTCGACATTAATGTTTTTTAAATTGTTCTCCCTAGCCCCTTTTACAATTATCCAATTTTTCGAATCTTTCTTTTCCATAACGAAAATTGATTATACAATCAATAAAGAAAAAATCGAACGGTTTACTCCATTTTAATTAGTTCGTAATCCCTTTTTCCTAATCCAATCTCTTCAGCATGCCTTAAAGCCGATTCACTATTGGTATGGGAATTAGAATCTAGAAATACATTTCCGCTAGGGGCGTGTAGTTTTAATTGTTCTCCAAGTTGTGAATTTTCATTTGGTTTGGCTTTATTGCATAAATCAACGCAAGCTTGATCAATGGCAACCGGATCAAAGGAAGCAAGCATTCCAATATTTGGAAGAATTGGGGCATCATTTGAGCCATGACAATCACAATTTGGAGAAACATCGACTATAAGCGAAATATGAAAGCACGGTCTCCCATAGCAAACAGCTTGACTGTATTCGGCAATCTTTTCGCCCAATAATTCATTGCTTGAATCATATTGAGGAGAGATAGCATCAAAAGCACAAGCACCAATGCATCTTCCACAACCCTTGCAAAGGTCTTGATTTATATAAGCCTTGCCTGAATCATAACTAATGGCATCGCTTCCGCATTCCTTTGCGCAAAACCGACACAAACGACATTTTCTTGGGTCAACTATAGGCTTGCCATCACTATGCATGGCCATCTTGCCTGCCCTAGAGCCACAACCCATGCCTATATTTTTTAAAGTCCCGCCAAAGCCAGTTTCTTCATGCCCTTTAA